>JAAKFP010000001.1 GCA_011065005.1 Chlamydiota bacterium
AAGTTAGAAACTCACGAAACCTCACTGAGAGCATATTTTAAGGGTTGTTTTTGTTGAAAACTCACATTAAAAAGATCTTTATGAGATCATGTCCTCTGGGGCTATCCACTTTCAGACCTTCGGTCCTTTTTTTGTTTTTCTATTTCTTACGTTACGGTGTAACTTTCAGATCGCTTCGTTTGCGTAGCAAACGGGGGGACCTGGATAGTTACAAGAATTTTAATGCGTTAGCCCTGCCTCTTCTTCTTTTTCTATTGAAAAAAATCATTACCTTATTTAAAGTTTAGTTTTTTTTAAATCGGAGAGTTAATTTTGGAGGATATATGTTAAGCTGTGTTAAAGAGACCGGAAAACCAGATTTGCCCATCACGCCTTGTACTTCTTCTAGTAGCGAAAGTCGTTCTACTAGTCGACTTAGAGATATATTCGATATTCTTTCCAGTGCAGAAGTAGATTCTGGAGAAAAAACCTTATCACAAGAAAGAGTCACCCAATTGTTCCAAACCTTTCCGAAGTTTAAGGAGATATTTCAAGCTTCCATTCCAGACCATATTCAACGTGAAATTAAGGCTGTAGAAGATGATTCAACGCCCATTGAGGAAAGACTTCTTCGATGGCTTGTATTTCAAGCAGATCCTTCAATTGATAGCTCAGTAAGAATAAAATTGGATGAAGCGTTGCAAACGATTCCAGAGGGCTGGATCAGAGATGTCATGGGAAAAAATGACGGACAAATGAAGGAGATTCAAGAAATGATATTTTCTTCATTTTTTTCAATTTTTGAAGATGAACAAGCTTCGGGCACAGAAAAACTCAGGAAGCTTCTCTTTTTACTTGAAAATTTTCCATCGGAACACCTCCCAATAATTTTCAGTGGGTTTTGTCAAAATCCACAAGGCTGTGAACAAAATGGGAATGTTCTCAGATTGGCTTTGCAACTAAAAACTAATGCAAAAGTGATCGAGTTGTATGAGTCCATTCAAAAAGGCAATATGAATGAACGTAAAAGCGAGCTTATCGAAACAATCAAGAAATATTTCTTAGAAACGGAAACATTTGAAACAGAAGATCGGGACGACGCAATAGAAGAAATGGATTTTTTCAAGCTATTAGAGGAACCCATTGCATTGAAAGATGCAGCAGACGACATCATTTTAGCCCTTTGTGAATGTTGCAGACACGATGAAAAAAAAAGGCCAGAACTTTTTAAAGCTTTGGCTCTAAAACAACCTGAAATTTTTATAGACATTGCTGTGGAGATTGGTAATTCAGTTATTGAACAGGACAAGATTGCTGGAAGCGTTATGGTAGAAAAAATTCAAGCTAAGATTGCAACTTTGAGGTCAAAAGGTCAATTAATTGCTGAAATGGAAGGAAGACTTAAAGATGAGATTTTGGTAGAGATTGTTCTCAATTACATTTGCTCTGATGAAGTGAATTGGAAATTTGTCTATTCAGGACTTGAAAATAGCCTTTAGCATGAACAACGGGTCCGAGATGCAAAATTATTCAATTGATTTTTGGGGTCAGGCCGCTTTTATATTGGTCTTGGCAGCCCTATTGGGGTTCGTAGCACGACGGATCCTCCACAAAATTCGGGATATGAAATCAATGCCGGAGTCGGGGAGGATCCTCTGTGATACCTTCTATATTCCGTCCACTTGGCTCATTTGGGGGTATGGTGCTTTGCTGGCTCTTGAGGTCATCGTCGGTCAGATCAATATGTTCATCTCCGAAGATGCCATTGCCCAAACCCGTAACATCTTTTTCGTCTTTTTTACGACATGGATATTGCTGCGTTGGAAGACGAGGTATGAGAAAGTTCTAAAAAGGCGGGTGAAGCGAACTCCTTCAAAGGCATTAGATGAAGAGCTTATTTTAGCTGTAAGCAGAGTGCTTTCTGTTGTCATCGTCGTTGTGGCAGCGCTTATTATTTTAGATATTTTGGAAGTGCAACTCACGGCGCTCCTAGCTATGGGTGGTATTGGCGGTGTGGCGATCGGTTTTGCTGCAAAAGATGTGGTTGCTAACTTTTTTGGGGGGTTGATGATCCACATAAATCGCCCCTTTTCTATGGGGGAGCGTATTGCGTCTCCCAACAAAAATTTTGAGGGGATTGTCGAGGAAATAGGCTGGTATATGACACGCATCCGCACCTTAGCAAGAAGGCCGATGTACGTACCAAACGCTATTTTCATCGATGCGATTATCGAAAATCCAGGCCGCATGTACAATCGTCAGATCAAGACAACGATCGGAATTCGTTATCAGGACGTTGGAAAAATCGAAGCGATCGTTCAGGACATCCGATCTATGCTCCGAAGCCACGAAGAGATCGACCAGGATAAGATTCTGTTTACCCATTTCTTGGCTTTTGGTCCTTACTCTTTAGATATTGAGGTGTATTGCTTCACAAAGACAATACAATGGGAAAAATGGAGAGACATTCAACAAGAAATCTTCCTAAAAATTGTTGAAATCATCCACTCCCATGGAGCGGATATCGCTTTTCCAACAAGCACTGTAAATCTGGAACGGGTCTCAGCTTCCGGAAAAGGCTAATTATTCCAGGCGTTGTTGCATTAATTACCACAACAGAGCACACAAGAGCTCTTGTGTGCTTTGTGGTGAATTATTTACCTTTAGATAAATGACCGAATTCCAACTAATTCGGTCATTAGACTGACTGAATTTGTCGAAATTTGGTCAAACAATTCCTTTTGGAGGATTTACGATCAAAAGGAAATTGATTGGATCGTAAGCGTTCAGATTAGCAATGAGTGGATCGGTTGTGGACTTTGGAATATGGGGGTAGAAAAACCCTGTGTTTCAACTGCTGCGCTTTCGAGGTTGCAGGAGGAGTATCTATCCAATAACGGAAAGCCCCTCGCCTTTAAATACTGTTCTTTAGGGCAGGGGGATAAGGGTTCAGACGTGACTTATTGACTTTTAAAGTCAATAAGTCACGTCTACCTCTCGCCTTTGTTAAACGGATGCCTGGGGCCTGTTTCTGCATGTTCCTCTGACGTAAAGAGTCGGATCTGAGGATTTGTCCTGGTGTTTTTTCACCAAGATTTCAATGTCGTTGCCCAAGAGTCTGAGAAATCGCATCAATCTATCAATGGAATATTTTGAAAGCTTTCCTCGGATGATATCGGAAACTTTTGGCTGATCGATTCCGAGGATTTTAGCAGCTTCAGTTTGTGTCAGTTTTCTTTTTTTGATGGTCCGGTAGATTTGCATGGCCAAATCAGATTTTGCTTGTGCTTCTTCTGGATTTGGGTGTCCGATGTCTGCAAAAATATTCCCGGAGCTGACAAATGCTTCAACTTCTTCATCTTTATTTTTCATAATGTTAACCCCTTTTTCTCGCAGAAAAATTTGTTTTGTGGTGAGACTTGGCGTCTTTCAACCTTTTTTCAATCAATTCCTTGTCTTTTTTCGGTGTTGCGATCCCTTTTGTGCTCTTTTTCTTGAACACATGCAATACGTAGAGGGCTTCTTTGAATTTCACGGTGTATACTGCTCGGTATGTGTCGCTTTTGTGGTTTTCGATTAGTTCGACAACGCTTGTTCCTCCAAAGCCTTTCAGTGGCTTTGAATCAATTGGGTTTTCTCCGAAAGAAGCCATCTTCAATCCGTGAGAAAACATATCTCTGACGTCTGCCGGCAATTTCGTTAGGTCTTTTCGTGTGGATCCTAGAAATACAATCTGTCTTGTGCTTTTATCCATTGCTGTCTCTTTACTTGTATTATGCCACAACGTGTATATTTTATTCAAGTAGTTTTGTGAGAGAATCCGTAAGATAGGTGGTGTGTTTTGACGTTAATTTTATACTGCATCCAATTGAATTAGACACAAATTTGGGGGGATAGGGGCTCAGACGTGACTTATTGACTTTGAAAGTCAATAAGTCACGTCTGAACATCTCCCTCGCTTTAGTCAATATGTCACGACTCTTGTAGATCCCTCGCGTTCTAATAATCAGACGAATCTTCATCTGTACTACACGAAAAATAATACTTTTCCAATCCAGCAGATGCGGAATCCTCATTGGTTTTGATTTCGTAGCGCTTGCTGCTCCGATCTCTTAATTTTTCTGCTCTTGTGAGATCAACGGGTGTTTCTTCATCTGAAGGTGCGATTTTCTCGAATACAAATTCACGTGGTTCACTTCCCTCCGAATAGAAATATGGTTCACGACTGTTCTTCATATGTTGATATCCAGGATATCGGTGAGGACCGAAACGTCGTTTTCCTTTCAAATAGTAATGGGCTGCAGTTGCTGCCTTAACTATGGGATTTTCTTGTTGCCTCCATATGGAATGTTTCTGATTTTCTGTGGATGCTTTCTGTACTAACGTTACATGGATGCAATCTCCAGGATGTTGAAGAGCAGATGCAGAACGAAAAAAAATTGGAAGCGTTTCTTGTGGGTGTTCCGTATGAGGGAAATTCCATTGAATTCGTTCAAATCTTTCTCCTTGGAAGAGCTGATGAATTTGCTGGCCATCAATGCCAAAAAAGACGTTTACTCCCTGCTTGACTAATGCCTCGACTTCATCACGAGTTTTTTGTTCACTTGGTGGAGATAATTCTGTAGCAGTTATGGATCGCGACAGGTCCGGATCGCTTTTCTTATACTTCTCGATGACAGCACTTGTGTAGTCAAAAGTGCCGTCTCCAATGTGCAATCGTTTTCGCTTTCTGGAGGTATCTTGTTGTGCTGTCAAGATTTTCTTGCTAGTTGCTTTAGGATGTTTTCCAAGTTTGAAAGAGGGACTGTTCAATTTGCCTGGATCATCTTTCTTGCGTGGTTTTAGGATAACAATCATTTTTGTATATGATGATTCCAGTTCAGCAGCGATTGATCCATCTTTTAATTCGGTTAAAGAAACAACCGAACCCATTGATGGTAATTCATGCGAAAAGATTTTTTTGCCTTCTTTTGTGGCAATGTAGATGAAGGAAGGAGAGCGACCTGGATCTGCAAACAGAATGGAACCATCTGATAAGAGTGTTAGATGTGAAGCATGCCTTCTTGCGGAGAATTGTCTGTACTCCTTATGAAAAGGAACAAGTTGTGTTGCTTTCCCACCAGAATTTGCGTCTCCAACAGCAAAACTTCCCTTTCCGAGTTGGAGAATACTGCTTTTGGAAGGAAATTTAGAAAATTCGTCGTATTTTCTTGTTGTGACATCCCATACAAAATAGAGTCCACATTGATGAGAAAGTAACAAGATTGTGTCGGAAATTTTTTTTATTTCTGAGAATATATTCACACATCTTTCTGAGAAGGGAGTATCTTTATATCGCAATTCTTTAACCTTATTCTTTTTCTCATCAACTCTCCAGATCTTAAGCTCATAATGACCCAAAGCCACAAGAAGGTTTTTTCCCATTACGAAAATATTTTTGAGGTAAGTTTTGATTTCGAAAAGATTTGTCTTCGTTGCCAGGTTGAAAACAAATATAGCCTTTTCTGTTTTGATTAGATAGAGCTCTTTATGAATTGGAATGATTTCTAAAATGGAATGGGGGAATTTGTGATCTAAGAGTTCTGATCCAATCCATAGATCACCAATTTCATTTCCAATCATTAATTCCCCAGTGGGGGATTCTGCTAAAGCGGTGATGTTGTGTGAACCAAAAGACGAAGCCTGAAGCTTCTCATTGTTGAACTCCCATGTTATGATTGTGTAAAAGCATGAGTAGATAATTGTTCCATTAGAGTGGTACAGCACCTTTGCCTTAGGAGAGATTTGTCTTTCCCAAGTCTTCGTTTCTGGGGTGAGAAGACATTCTCTCGTCCTATAGGAGATTTTTTGTTCGAGATCTGAATTTTGTGTTTTTCCAGGACGTAAAGGAGAGTCTTTTGGTTCTGATTCTTGGGGGTTTTGAATCTCTCCAAAAGGAACATGTGCTCTTATGCTACTACTAGGTGGAATTGCCATGGGTCGACCTCTAGTTTTAAAAAGTGGTGTTTAACTATTCCAACACTTCGGCAGCGTGGATTTGGAGCCCCCGTTTGATGATTTCTGTCATTTCAACCTTTGAGGGGCATACAAAGGTGGGAAGAGCAAAGTCTTCGCTGTCGACCTCGAGGAGGCCGAGCTCTTCTGCGAGATCGTAATCTTCTGCCATGACAGCTTTTACAAGAGTCATCGTTGGAACAGTTAGTGGCATTACTTTGTCGTATAGGGTGGAGTCGACAAAAGCTCTTGGCTCACCGTGGAGGCTGGTAGTAAAGTCGAATTTTCTGGAATCGATGCTAAGATGCCCTGAGAGGTAGGCTCTACTAAAGCTGTACTTGTTGGCGCCCAGCCGGAAAAAATGAGCAAATTCACGGTCGACACTTTCTGGGATGGCGCAAAATGCATAATGAGAAAAACCTAAAAAGTCGTCGGGTTCGACTTTCTGACCCATCAGCGGGTCACCGGAGATCAACCGGATCAACCCTTCTTGCGTGCGATTAGACTGTAGTGATTCGATGGGGTATCCTGCGCGCGTCTTAAAGTATCCTGCACGTTCGGGGAGGATCCCTGGGCCGGCGATGCTGATGACCCGTTCTGTGTGGTAGCGACCCGTTTTTAGGAGGTATCCAATGACAACAACATCATGAGCGGTGACGGTCCATACAACATCTTCTGTAGAGGTGATCGGATCGAGGTTTTGGATGTGAACGGAGGCGTTTCCAATGGGATGAGGGCCCTCTGCGGTATGCTTTTGGACGTTTTCAGCTTGAGTAAACGCTGTGCAGCTGGAGTCTTTGTGATAGACAAGGTGTACGGGTCCGCTGGTCAATTTTGTTAGGGCATTCAGTCCCAACTGAAACTCTTCGAAATAACCTTCCACTTGGAGTTCTGCCGGAGGAACGAATGGGGCCGATTCTATGGCTTTTACAAAAATGCTTCGCGGTGTTTTGTTGGGAGAGGCAAGACTGTTAAACGGTCGGGATCGAATATGTGCGAAGAGGCCACCAGCTTTTAGTTTTTCGACGATCTGTTCTGCTGATGCTTTTTCTGGATCCAGGGGGCTAATTTCGTGAAATTGCTCTTCTTGGCCAACGTCGATTACAATGTCGAGGATTCTTCGCTTTAGACCGCGTCGAACTTCAGAGATCACTCCCGAGGCGGGAGAGGCGAAAACTCTTCCTTCTGCCAATTTATCTTCTGCCAGGGGTTGTCCAATTTTGACAGCATCTCCTCTTTTTGCCAGGAGCCTGAAACGGGTTCCTCCAAAAGGATCCAAATTCAAGGCGATTTGTTTAGGGGGGGACCCTGAAAGGGTTTGAATGTTTCCTTTGGGCTTGCCTTTGATGGGGATGTCTAGCCCTTTTTTGACTTTGATGTGTGCCATACGTTCCTCGAAGATTCTCTAATTACGAAAGTAATAGATATTCCCAGTTCTTGGCAACTCCAAACGTATTCGTTCGGGCCCTTGCTCAATAACCGCGAAGACTCGCGAAGTTAGCGAAGGATACACGAAGAAAATTTTAGTGAGTAAAGTCATGAAAGAAGTGAAAGAATAGTGGCAAAAAAATCAATTTTTAAACCTTTTTATTTTCTTCGCTTCCTTCGCGTACTTCGCGGTTAATTGATAGAGGTGAACGGCTCTTCTCAGTTCACTTTCTCTAAGTATTCCAAAACAACCTCAGGAGTCAAAACCTGTGGCAGCATCTCTGGAGCTGCTTTGGGGTCTGAACCATAGAGCAGATATAAAGGCACGCTGTTGCGTCCAAATTTTCGAAGTTCTTCCGTAATGATTGGGTTGCTCTTGGTCCAGTCGGCTTTCATCCTCACAACGCCAAGCTCCTCAAATTTATTGGTTACTTCTTGCGCGCCCAGCACTAGGTGGTTTGTTTGGCAGATCAAACACCACTTGGCGGTAAAATCAATAAAAATAGGAACCCCTTGTTCTCTGAGTTCCGCAATCCTTTCCAAGGAAAAAGGCTCCCAACCTGAACGAGCGCTTCGCTCACCAGGTGTTGCCATAGCGATGAGGTTCTGATCGTCCATGTAAAAAGAAGATGTCGATGCCGCTTTGTAGAGTATTAAACTCCCCACCACAAAGAAGGATAGGGTGAAAGCATAGCTGAAGGAACGCACCATTTTTTTCTTGATGGGAGTACCCCATTTTCCGAAGATCCAGCAGCCAATTGCTAAGAAAAAGAAACCTGCTAATAGGAAAAAGACCGCCAATGCATCTGTTTGTGCTCCGAAAACCCAAATCAGCCAGAGGACTGTTGCTAACATGATAAAGCCCATAATTTCCTTGAAAGTGATCATCCAATTGCCAGGCTTTGGCATGAAGCGGAGAAGTCCGGGGAACGCTCCCAAAAGGAGATAAGGCGATGCCATCCCTAGGCCAAGGGAGGTAAAGATCAGCATAGCTTGCAGTGTAGGGAGAGTTACGGCAAATCCCACAGCAGTTCCAAGAAAGGGACCGGTGCACGGTGTTGCCACAGCTGTTGCGAGGATTCCACTGAAAAAAGAAGCAGCAACTCCCTCTGAGGCTCCAGAGGTTTGTGCTTGCCCTGCCATAGAGGCGAGGCCTGTACCGATTTCGAAGACGCTAAACAGGCTAAGAGCAAAAACGAAAATAATTGCTGCCAAGATGGCAACGAACAGAGGTTCTTGCAGTTGAAAACCCCAGCCAACAGCTTGTCCATAGGCTTGCAGTGTCAGCAAGACGCCTGCAAGCGCCCAAAAAGAGAGTAAAACCCCTATTGAGAAAGCGACTCCATGTTTAAGAATCAAGGAACGGCTTTTTCCGGCCATTTTGATGAAACTTAGAATTTTGAAAGAGATCACAGGAAGCACACATGGCATCAGGTTGAGGATTAACCCTCCAGCAAATGCAAGGACAAGTGCCAGGGCTATTCCCCCTTGGAAGTCGTGGTTTCCCGTTGTATAGGCATCGACAGAAGAGGTTGCACTTTCTCCTTCCAAGTTGATAGCAACAGTTTGAGAACCTTTACCTGTTACCGCGACATCGATTTCGTAAGCTTCGAGAACGTCGCCGCTATTTTCATTCGCGAGAAGTGCTAATACCCCTTTTAAAGGAGCGTCGGGATTAGAATCCTCGGCCTCCTTGAGGATCAGATGATATGTGTTTGGCCGTTCAGAAGATTTTGCAAGGACAGGATCTACGGTATAATCGATTTTGTCGAGATCTTCTGGGTAAAACTGCGCTCCACCAAATACTGTTGTTGTCTCAAATTGCAGCGTAATGAGGCCCTCTTTCTTTTCTGCTTGCGCTTCGGACAGCGGGCGGGGCAAATTCTTTCGAGTGTTTGTAAAATAGGATTGGCTGGAAGCCTCGGGTTTTGGTGTTGCTGAAGTAATGGGGATAGTTTTTGTCACCGTTGCGCCACCAGGCAGGCAGGAGGAATTGTCACAGACGACCCATTTGATATTGGCACTTAGCTCGACAGGATCTTTTGCTGTCACTGGGGGGGTAACTTCTGCCAATAGGACCACTTCATTTTCATAGCCAAAGCCTACGGCGGAATTTAGAATATATTTTTTTGGAGTAGGCCATTGGAGGGGGCCCACTTCGAAATCGTCGGGGAGGTTCCATTGGACTAGGGGAGCCATTCCGGAGTCACCGGGATTTTTCCAGTACGCATGCCAGTCATCTGCTAATTTGAGGTGGATTCCTACCCAAAATGGGTGATTAGGTTGAATCGACTCCTGTTCAACAATGATTTCCGCTTGTACCGGATCGGGGGATGAATCCTCTCTATCTATATGAAATGGGGCTTGTGCCCAGGAATAAGATCCCAAGGACATCAACAATAGAATGGATAATGTCATACGTTTGAGCATGAGCTTCTCCTCTTAAAGTTAAGTAAATTTATGCGATTCTCTGTTTCCCAAAAACGGGGATAATGTGTAAACTCTCGTTTGAGAGAAACAATGGTGCCGCAAAGTTTGTTATTATAAAGGATTTTAAAATGTTTGTAAAGGAATTATAAAATGTTTATAAAGAATTTTTATTTATTATCTGTTAGTAGCTCTTTTTATCAAGCTTATATTCATTCTGACTTTTTAGGTAAATTTATCTTCCTTGCGTTAATTGCGACTTCAGTTTGCTGCTGGACGATTCTTGTCCACAAAATATGGCTCACAAATCGGGTAAGAAAAAACTCAAAAGCATTCTATACGGCATTTAAAAAGCGAAAAGGGAGCCCTTTGCATCTGGAAAATGAAGGATTTTTTCGAAAACAGACCCTAAACCCCTTTTTTGAGCTCTTTCTTGTCCTCAAAAAGCAAACCAAAGACATTCTCAATAAAAACCAGCAGTTTGGCATTGAACAGGAGGGAGTATCCTATCTCTCCTCTTCTGATGTCGACTGTATTGAGTCTCAGCTCATCTCAAACATTGCCTCACAAACGATCCATTTGGAAAAAAATCTTTTTATTCTTTCCACCATCGTGGGACTGGCTCCCCTGTTGGGGCTCATGGGAACGGTTTGGGGAATTTTAACGACATTTTCCGAGATGCAAACACAAGCGATCAGTAGCACAAATCAGATGGTGTTAGGGGGGATCTCTTTGGCTTTGACGACAACGGTGCTTGGACTGCTAAACGCCATCCCAGCACTCATTGCCTATAATTATTTGAAAAATTCGAGTCGTGATTTTGCAACCGAAATGGAAGGATTTGCAAACGAGATTCTATCCTCTGTAGAAATGCAGTACCGAAAAGTGGATTTACATCGTTGAGGGGAGGTGGTAAATGGGAAGACGCATTTTTAGGCAAAGCAAGCAAGAGTTCGAAGAACCAGTGGTAAATCTTACTCCGTTGATCGATGTGGTTTTTTCGATTCTTATCATGTTCATCGTTGTTGCTCCTCTTTTGGAGCTGGATCTTGTTGAGTTGGCAGATGCTAACTCCGAACATCCTAATGTAAGCACCTCCGTACAGGATAGCGGCCCCATATCGATTCATGTGCATGAAGACAATACCGTTTGGCTGAATAAAAGGATGGTGACCCTTGTTCAGCTTGGAGAGCTTTTGAAGCAGGAGAAACGAGTCCACCCCACTGCTAAGCCTCAAATCTTTCACGATAAACGCGCAGCCTTCGGCACCTATCAGTCAATTAAGAATGCTGCAGAGGCGGCAGGATTCGAACAGATGGACGTGATATTAAAGCCCGCATAACATGAACCAACGTAGTCAATCTCTACTTCTTATTGCGGTTGCTGTGACAATGATTCACACAGTGGCCATCTATTGGTCGGCAATACGTACCAAAGCTCTCGATTTCTCCAAACCTCTAGAGCGTTTAGTCGTGAAAACTGTTGCTCTGAACAACCCAACCCCTACCAAAAGTCCGCCAAAGGTGGAGAAGAAACCAGAACCGATTGTGAAAAAACAACCAAAACCCCCGGAAAGCCCGCCAAAGGTGGAGAAGAAACCAGAAATTGTGAAAAAACAACCGAAGCCTCCGGAACCCCCTCCCCAAAAGAAAAAGGAGGTCGCTAAAGTCGATGATAAGAAACGGGATTTACTTGCGAAAGCCAAAGAAAGCATTGCAAAAATTCAAAGCAGTCGGGATAACAAGGGCGCTTCAAAGTCCAAAGACGCTTCAGAATTGCGTGATCTCGGAACGATCGATTCTTTACATGTGGACTCCGCCGATACCATCAAGCCAGAAGATATGGGATACTATGGTGTTTTAGCGAGTTACCTGAGGCAGGCTTTACGTTTTCCTGAGTTTGGTGAAGTGAAAGTTCGGCTGACATTAAATCGTGGAGGGGAAGTGACAAAAGTGGAAACGGTGAGTACGAAAAGTGAGAATAATAAGCAATATGTAGAAAAAATGCTGCCCACACTGCGGTTTCCACCCTTCGGAAAAAACTTTGGAAATGATAAGCAACACACGTTTACAATAACCTTAACAAACGATTTGTAAGATGAAAAAGATACTACTGTTACTTGTCCTTTTGATGGGACTGTCTCTAACTTTTGATGGTTACTGTTATGATGGAGAACTCGTCGTTCGACTCGATACAGAAAACCAGCTGTCCCCTATGTACATCGCCCCTTTTGCCGATAAAAATTCTGGCTTTTCTAAGGAGTACGTCAAAAGCTTGGAGGAAGTTGTTCATTTTGATTTCGACCACAACGGAATGACCTTTCTCGTCTCCAATAAAGAGACTCCCGCATCTTATCAGCTCGACATAAAAATCAATGGACATAAGCTTGAAGCGATTGTTTCCCCACCTTTTAGTGAGGAGGAGATCGTGATTGACGATGTTCTTCTCTCGGGACAACTTGCCGGCGACCAGAAAACTCTACATCAGCTGGCGGATACCATCCACAGAGAGCTGTTTGGAACGGAAGGGGTAGCTTCAACAAAGATATTGTATACTGTGCGAACAAAAAAAAATGGAAAAGATGATTCCCAGGTTTGGGAAGCGGATTATGATGGAAGAAATTCGCGGCAGATCACAAAAGATGGTGGGTATTGCGTGACACCATCCTATGTTTCACCGATGCCAGGATACGCTGCAGGAAGCTTTTTCTATGTTTCCTACGAAACGGGACAGCCGAAAATTTATGTCGCCTCCCTATCTGATGGTGTTGGCCGCAGGTTTAGTGCCTTATCGGGAAACCAGTTGATGCCCGCGATCTCACGACAAAGGGACCAAGTGGCTTTCATTAGCGATGTGACCGGAAACCCCGATCTATTTTTGCAGGAGTTTAGTCCAGAGGAGGGCGTGCAGGAGAAACCACGACATCTTTTTACCGCCCCCTTGGCAACACAAGGGTCTCCCGCCTTTAGCCCTGATGGTACGCGCGTCGCTTTCGTGTCGAATAAGGGAGGCTCTCCAAGAATTTACATATTAAGAACACCTCCACGAGGAACACCCTTGAAGGAGACCTCTCCCGTGTTGATTACGAAGTTCAACAGCGAAAATACCGCTCCAGCATGGTCTCCAGATGGAACAAAGCTTGCCTATTGTTCCAAGACAAAAGGGATTCGACAGATTTGGGTTTATGATTTTCTAAACGGAATTGAACGTCAGCTCACACAAGGGACCGGAAATAAAGAAAACCCGACGTGGGCACCAAATAGCTTGCATCTCATTTACAACACTAGTGATGCAAAGGCCTCCGAGTTGTATCTCATCAATCTCAAGCAGGGAAAAGCGATAAAGATCTCTTCAGGGCCTGGAGAAAAGCGCTTCCCCTCCTGGGAACCCACGAACGCTGCATGAAATGAGTTTTTCACCACGGTTTTTCACCACAGAGATCGCAGAGAACACAGAGAGAAGAAATAAACAGATACCCATCGAAAAGTATGTTTCGGATGGTTTTCTAATTTTTTCTCCTAGTGTTCTCTGTCTCGACTTTCGACATTTAGATTCAGCCTGAAGGGCTGGTATTGCAACAGCCCAGGGCAGCGCCCTGGGAAAGGTTTGAAAGAGATCCGGCAGCCTGTAGGGCTGCTAGATTCAAACCAGAACATTATTTTATCAAATATGATGAAGATCTTTTCAAAAAGAAGAGCGATATACATTTTGGAAGGAAAGTTTATTGTGACGTTCTTGTTGATTATGACTATATATAAAACGCTTCTTTTTTCTGGCAGCCCTTCAGGCTGCTGTTTCTTATCGACTTTTCCCAGGGCGCTGCCCTGGGCTGTTGCAATACCAGCCCTTCAGGCTGAATCCAAATGTCTAAAGTCGAGTCAGTGATCTATGTGGTGATTTTTATTGTATGGATGCTAATGGCTTAAGAAGAATTTTTTGATGCAGCAGTACGTTGTCATGAACACTCCAATCAGGCATAACCCCGAAGAGGGGAAGGCCAGAAATGTTAGGGCTTCTTTTGCTGCTTCAGAACTTCCCAACGAAGGGGTTAATAAACCCGCAAATAACCAAAACAGAGAGTATCCAAAAGATCCTATTCCTAGAAATAGTGACGTAAGAAAAAGCAGTCCCTGAGATGGGGAACAAAAAGCAAGAAATAGTATCATGGCTAGTGAGGCGGTGCCCAAGCCGTTCGCATGAATATGAGCACGCTTAATATATGTCCAGGCCTTTGACAAAGCCTTGTCAACTTTGGCTGTATCGCTGCTGTATTTTTCTTCGAGTACACTTGTCGCTTTTCCCTTTAGGTGATCCTTCAAAGAATGCTCGAAAGCACCAAAGACACCCCCTAAGCAAAAACCGAACACCAAGGTGATCAAAGCGAAAAGCAGACCTATTCTCATTACTCTCATTGATTGAATGAAGCTATCTTGTTCCATATCCCCTCCAGATTTCATAAAGGAATGTTTTTATACCCCATGGAATTGATATGCAACAAAGGTATTCGTCGACTCATTGTCTAAATTTCCCCATACCCTCTCAGTGATCTTGCTGCTCATCGGTGAATTGTGCAGTGGTGAATTGTGCAACACCCAACAACACCATACAGGGCTAACGCATTAAAATTCTTGTAACTATTCAGGTCACTATTTCTGGGACGATGGCCCCAGCCAAAAATGTGAAAAATCAAAGGGCCGAAGGTCCTTTTTTTGTTTTTCTACTTCTTAGTTACGGTGTAATTTTCAGATCGCCTCGTTTGCGTAGCGAACGGGGGGACCTGGATAGTTGCAAGAATTTTAATGCGTTAGCCCTGCAACACAATAAAGAATCGTTGATTTATTTTGTTAATTATACTATAATGATTTTTCTTAATTTAACTTTAATTTAAATAAATTTATGGCAAGTGTTAATAATAGTGGATTACATCATTCTTCACCCACCTCTTCTGTTACAAGAGAAGAGCGGAAAGAATCGGTAACAGATAAAGTAGTGGGTCTTATGGCATCGTCTTCTGCTGCTAAAGAATTCGTATCAGCAAAAGAAGGGTTATCCAAAAAGGTAACTCCGGGTGACATACGTAACTTTATGGAACTTGATCCACAGGTAAATCAAAGCTTGTTTCAGAATCCATCTAAGGTTGAAAGTGCGACACAAAAAGTGGATGACGTAGGAAACGCCATTGTTAGAAAAACTAGAAAAAAGCGTAAAAAAAAGAAAAAGCCTAACTCAACCGATTCCTCAAATCATCAGGCAAGGGAGAAGTCAGAGATCACTCCACCGAGATCTACACTTTTTTCCACCGGGATTGAAAAAGGAAAAATACGGAAAGAAGCGCTTGAGTTTCTTTCTGAAGAGGATAAAAAGCTTGTCCAGGAGATAGTGGTCAAATGGAAATTAGGTGGTGTGCCAACCTTTGGTGAACTCCTTGGCCTTGAAATAGAAGATCGCTTTAACAAAGTCTTAGAATCGAAATGCATCTCAAATCCTTACCGCAAGGGTCAAGTATTAATCGATATTAAAATGGGAATTGAGCAAGCAAAAACTCAATTTGAAGCCTGTTTCTGTTTCGCTTATGTCAGTCTACTCGCTGAACAGTCCGATTTAATGGAGAAGAAATATTTCGATGGTAATTATTTGATGACGAGATTGGGCACTCGCAACATGTTTGAAGAGCGGGTGAAAAGTAAATTAAAGGAAAGTTATGGAGCTTTTTCTTTTATCATCGAAGATATTTCGATTAAGTATGCAAAAGTGCCAAAGATTAAAAAAACTAAAATCGACTCTTTCCGAGCTGTGCAAAATCAAGTTCAAGAACTTCAAAAATTGATCGACCTTTGTCTTTCATTTTGGGAAAGTGAGGATGTTGTTGAGCTACTCATTGGCAACACAACCTTGGGTCTCGCTGGAGAGGAATTCAGCACTATTGAAGATCTTGAAGTGGGATTTGAACACCTTACAAGCTTAGTCTGTTTTCAAGACGCTATCTTTTCTTCGGCTTTTAAAGAAAGGATAGTTTCCATTCAAATGGTTGGATTTGAAAAGTTCTTGAAAACATTCCCAAAATCACTTTCAAAATTGCCTAGAACCTCATTGATTAAACTTTTTCAAGAAATATTGAGTACGTTGAATGGTTCCCATAAAGGATTACAATTCATGCAGAAAGAATGTAGCTTTGCTAAGAAGGGGACGTTGACGCATACGCAATGGTGTGAAAAGCAGGGTATTGATCTTAAGTCTCATAAAACACAAAATCAGTTTACTGCGAGCCTCTTGGCTATGTTTACGGCCGGCCAATTAATGTCTCTATTGATTTCTGATGTTTACATGATCCTAGACGAACATCTTTTACCAAAGATAAATTCTTCCTATTCACCAAAAGGACGTTATTATAATAGGATGTTGTTAAATTTTTCTGATTTTATGTTCAACACCTTAAAACCCCCTAACATTAATCTAGATGATTATCCAACTTTATCTTCCAGTTCTTTTTTTGAGAGCTTGAAGATCGAACTCGAAGATGATTTTTCCAGTCTGGAGAAGCAATATTTTTTAAAATTTCCTGAAGTACTTGATTCGATAGTTGAATCTTGTAAAAGAACCGTAGCTGTCGAACACTATCTACCCATAGTTTGGCTTGAAACTTTTGAAAAGATGAGGCCCATGCTGACAACCCTTCTTCCGCACATGTATTCGCAGTTTCAAAGTTTGAAATCAAAATATTTAGATTTTGGAAAGAAACAGCTTGCTGAATTCCCGATTCCTGTCCAGAAATCAGCAGTAGAAGAATTCCGAGAGCTCATTCTAAAGTACTCTTTGAACATCTGTCGAATCACCATGATCTATGCAGATTTTAAAGCTCTGATGGATATGTATGATGAAGAAGAGCTCGAATTAGAGGGTTTTCTCCTTCCTGATTCGTTACGAGATTTACTTGCCTTGGAAGAGTTAGATGAAATTATCCCAGTTCAGCTGGCACCTGAACCTGAAGATCATCTAGAACCTGTGGAAGAAAATCGTGAAGTGAAAAAAGCAGAGGAGAAGAGTCCTCGACCCAGAGATGCGACAATGAAAGAAGCTGCAACGGACAAAAAACCAGTGGTTGCGCAGAAAAAAGAAACACACACTAAAAAACCCATAAAACAAGCAGCCCAGAGACGATCATTTTCTATACCTCGAGGTGCAAAAACTCGAGAGATTTTGCAATCTATTAAAAAGGAGCTCGGGTTGTCTCCTGAGCGCATTTCAGGTTCTCATATGATTTTTAAGAGTAGGATTGAGGGTCGTGGAAATGCCGTACTGCCGTATCATGGGGGAGGAGCAACCCTTCCTCTCGGAACAGCTAAAAGCCTTGAAAGCCAACTCCGCGACCTTATCTAGGAATAGTATAGTCCATAAAACAACTTTCGTCTCTTTGCGACTCTGCGTTTTCTAGGTTAAATATATGAGGATTAGATTGATGCGAATAGATGCCCCGCTCTCCTTCTGGACGATTACCAAAAAGGGTTTGAGATTTTTTTGGTTTGTGTTACCATCCAAGGCCATTAGTCGAACAATTCAGGAACAAATACAACATATTTGAGGGGAAATGAACAGAGTCAAGCTTACATCAATCATTTACTTGTCATTCATGGCACTATTACTTGTCGGTTGCTGTAGATCTGCCGACGATACTTGGGACGATACCAAGACCTGTGGACGTCATATGGGTCGAGGGTTTAGAAGCTTGGGTGGGAAACATGGCGATTCCCGTCAGGTTTGCTGTCGCGAGGATTTTCTGCAGTGCAAGGATGATGAGTACTGCATGCAGGATTTTCAGGCGATGGAATTTGAACCTTTGTCCGATCAGAATTATTCGAAAGAGATTGCGATGGTTGGAACGCGGAAGAAGGCGACGACAAGCTACGTTCCTCGAGCTGACGAATTTCAGGATCCGAGAGACAATCCCGCGCTGTCTAGTATTTTTCAGAATGTTCACTTTCCCTACAACAGTAGCTTGGTCAAAAGCAAAGAGGGCAGGGATACCGTACGTGCTATTGCGGAATATATGAAAAAGCACCCTGGCACCTATGTCTATGTTGAAGGACATTGTGACGAGAGAGGTGCAGAGGCTTACAACTTAGCGCTAGGCACCAGACGTTGCAATGCTGTCCGTAGTCAGCTCATCAAAGAGGGAGTAGACCCGGAGCATATCATGACGGTCTCTTATGGAAAAGAACGTCCTCTTGATTTAGGGCAAACGGAAGAGGTTTGGGCTCGAAATCGTAGAGCAGAATTTAAGGTTTATCAACAGTAGTTAAAATCGATGCAGTATTTTCCGTTTCCATACAACTCTGGAAAGCGTTTCCTGCTACTCATGGTCTTAGGGACGGCTTCTTCCTGGACTTTGTGTGCCGCGCCGCCCTATCATCCGCGGCAGGTGGCGAACACAAATTCTTCGTTCCGCGACGTGATTGACGATCTTCAGCAGGAGGTCGGCAATCATGAATCGGAGATCCTCATGTTTGAGGAGAGGTTGATCACCCAAGAAAATATCCTCGATTCTTTGCGACAGCAGCTTCTCGATACAAATCAGTCAAATCAGGACTTGGTCAAAGGGAACACGGCCTCTTTTGAGTCGAGGATCGCTGCGATGGAGTCGGCACTTTCGGGGGTGGTCAACGATATTCGCAAATTGCAAGAACATTCGAATGAATCTGCAAAAGTTCTTTCTCAGTATAAAAAAAAGATTATGGACCTGGATGAGCAGATTGATCATTTTCAGGTCGCAATAAATTCTATTTTTTCTGCTTTACAGCTTGATACTGGAAATTCCACTGCACAGGTGTATGAAGTTCAGTCAGGCGACAGCCTTGAAAAGATTGCACGAAAGCACAAGACAACCATCAAAAAGTTAAAAGAACTTAACGGTTTGAAGAATGACCGGATTTACATCGGGCAAAAAATTAAGCTCCCCAATAGGGATATTTGATTCGGGCGTTGGTGGCTTGACAATGATGCGTCAGGCCATTCAAGCTCTTCCGCATGAGCATTTCATCTATTTTGGTGACACGGCGCGTGTTCCTTATGGGGACAAGAGCCACGACACGATTGTTCGGTATTCCATAGAAAACACCTCTTTTCTTCTTTCTCACAAGATCAAGCTTTTAGTTGTGGCATGTAACACGGCTTCTGCTTATGCCATAGAGCACCTTCGTCAGAAGTTTTCAATCCCGATCATCGATGTGATCGAACCTGCTGTTGAGCAGGCGGTTCAACAAACGAAAGAACAAAAAATTGCTGTCCTGGGGACGAAGGCGACGATCTCCTCTGGGATCTATCAGAAAAGGATCGCGGAGAAACTCCCAAAAGCAGAAGTTCTTTCCTTAGCTTGCCCTTTGCTTGTTCCCCTTGTGGAAGAAAATTTTCTCACTCATCCTGCGACCCGAATGATTCTCCGGGAGTATTTGCTTCCTGTCAAAGAGCATCGGATCGATACCCTTATCCTTGGGTGTACCCATTACCCTTTGCTGTCAGACCTCATCGACGAGGAACTGGGGGGGAGTGTTACCATTCTTAATTCTGCACAGGCTTGTACGAAAGAGGTGGTGGAAAGATTAGAACGTGAACACTTGAAAACTGACCTTTTCTTGAAAGGCAAAAGGGAGTACTATGTTTCAGATGACCCAGAAAAGTTTCGTGGGGTTGGAGAGAGCTTTTTGGGGATTTCTATTGATAGAGTGGAATTACGATCCCGATGAAAAAAAAACATGATCTCGACTTTGCAAAGTCGAGATGATACAAGGTTATGAGAATGAAAATAGACAATCCAACAGCCAAAACATTTCCTTTAAACAAGATCGCGGCAATTTGTGATCACACGTTTTTAACGAGAACAGAGGCGTATCGTGAAAGGACCCTTCCGGGAAAAAGTTCGATCAAGCGTCGTCAGGCTGATTTTTTTCAGTTTTTGCGCAGTGTCTGTCATGGTGACCTTCAACCTTTTGCTGTGTGTGTGAGAGCGGAAGATATTCCCCATGCGTATCGTTTTCTGGAAGAAAATAACTCGAAAGAAAAGGTTGTTCTTGTGGCTACGGTGGGCTTCCCTGAAGGAGCATGGTACAAAACCCAGTACAAGTTGTTTGAAACGCAATATGCTATGGGAGAAGGGGCAGATGAGATCGATATGGTCCTCAACTATCAAGCATTAAAGGAAGGAAATCATGCGCGCGTTCTTGAGGAAATGCAAGTACTCAAGAAGGTGGTCGATCGTTTTGGTGGGAAGCTCAAGGTGATTTTGGAAACTTCCGAGTTGAGTGATGAGCTTATTGCACAAGCGTGTCATCTTGCTGCTCATGGAGGCGCAGACTTTGTGAAAACGTCCACAGGGTTTGCTACGACCGGGGTGAAAGCGGAACAGCTGAAAGTTGTCTGCAATAATTTTGCTGGGGGAATCAAAATCTCTGGAGGGATCAATGCGCAGAATGTTCAGCATTTTCTTTCCATTATCTCCAACTCTCGACCGGGCGTCTTTGCTCTAGACCCTGCGAAAGTGCGCATTGGAGAGAGTCAGCTGCTATACACACCGTGAATGAAGAGTTGGCGTCGAGCACGTGTGCGTATCCTAATTATCCATAAGTCTATTTTTCGTCTTGAAACACTGCTCTCAGCAATCTTTTATCAGCCTGAAGGGCTGGAATTGCAACAGCCCAGGGCAACGCCCTGGGAAAAGTCGGTAAGAGGCATAGCAGCCTGTAGGGCTGCCAGAAGGAAAAAGTGTTTCATATATAGTCATAGTCAACAAGAACGTCACAATAAACCTTCCTTCCGATATGTATATAATTTTTTTGAAAAGATACTCATCATATTTGATAAAATAATGTTCTAGTTTGAATCTGGCAGCCCTACAGGCTGCTGGATCTCTTTCAAACCTTTCCCAGGGCGTTGCCCTGGGCTGTTGCAATTCCAGCCTTTCAGGCTGAATCCAAATGTCGAAAGTCGAGTCACTTTCTTGATGGTGAATTACGCAACAACACCACGCCAAAAACTAACATCGTTAAACCGGTGGTTACGAAAACAAAAAGTAGTTTACTCCAAGAGTGGTTCGGTTCATCGATCAGTTTTGCTTCCGTTATGTGGTAAAGTTTCTTGATATTACCCTTAGAATCCATCGTTGGTTTTGCGTCGAATCGCCCTTGCAGAGTCACGGCAAGGACTCTCTCCGGGTTTCCGAACTCTCCGGAAACGAAAATCTGGCGATCAATTTTCTTTGCTGATCCCACACAGCACGTCTTAAGGTTAGGTTCTTCAGCTAGCACCCAGTCTCCCCCCTGTGTTTGGTATAAAAAACCACGAATGGTGACCACCTGATCCTGATGCGTAGAGTGATTTTTAAGATCATTGAAGGTAAGCATCGGCGCGTTTCTTTGCTCGGTGGGGGAGAGGGAATGTACTCCATCGAGGGAAAAGGAGAAAATAGAAAGGAGGAGTACCCAAGAAAAAGCTCTAGCAGTGAACATATTGTTATGTTGCCTCGATCTTTTCGTTGCTTAATTGATGGGTAATCATATAAAATTCTAACATTTAATGGACTAAAGAATGGTTGCTAGATGAAAAATTATTTGTTTACTTCAGAGTCGGTGGCTATTGGCCATCCAGATAAAATTGCAGACCAGATTTCGGATGCTATTCTCGATGCGTGCTTACGTGAGGATCCCGATTCCAAAGTGGCTTGTGAGACCATGGTCAGCACGGGCTTAGTGATATTGGGTGGAGAAATTACAACCAAAGCGCTTTTCGACTATCAAGATGTTGTTCGTGAAACCATCAAAAAGATTGGATACTGTGATAGTGCCTTAGGTTTTGACTATCGATCTTGTGGAGTGATACGCGCGATTAATAAGCAATCTGAGGATATTGCACTCGGTGTAGAGGAAGGGAAAGGGTTGTACCAGGAACAGGGGGCTGGAGATCAAGGTATTATGTTTGGGTATGCCTGCGATGAGACCCCAGAACTCATGCCCATGCCTATCATGTTTGTTCATCATATCATGAAGGAACTACAGAGATTGCGCGAGGAAAATATTTTACCTTACCTAAGACCTGATGGCAAAGCACAGGTCACTGTTGAGTATAATGATCAACATGTCCCACAACGGATACACACCGTCGTCATTGGTGCCCAACACAGTGAAGATGTAGATCTAGAGACTATCACCAAAGATATGAAGGATATTGTCTATAGGATTGCACCTGCGGGTTTTGTCCATGATAAAACACGCTTCCTTGTCAATCCCTCAGGCCGTTTTGTGATTGGTGGTCCCGTTGCCGACTGCGGACTTACGGGTCGCAAAACCATCGTTGACACTTATGGTGGGATGGCTCGTCATGGTGGAGGGGCATTTTCAGGGAAAGATCCTTCTAAGGTTGATCGCTCTGCCGCTTATGCTGCCCGCTATGTTGCAAAGAATATCGTTGCTGCGAAACTCGCAAAGAAGTGCGAAGTACAGGTCTCCTATGCTCTTGGAGTTGCTGATCCGATATCCATTAAAGTGGATACTTTTGGTACGGGAAGCGTTAGTGAAGATGAGTTGAGTGAGGCGATTTTTTCTGTCTTTGACCTTTCTCCTAAAGGGATCAATGAAATGCTCGACCTAAAGAGACCTATCTATTTTAAGACAGCTTTTGGTGGGCATTTTGGTCGTGAGGAAGAGGCGTTTACTTGGGAGAGAACGAACAGGGTAGAGCAGCTCCAGCAAATTCTTGGCAATCGCTTGTTGTCGTAGGAAGAGTCATCGTAACCGTTCACCTCTATCTGGTAACCGTGAAGATCGCGAAGGACGCGCGAAGATTTTTTTATTAATTAGTGCTTGGAAGAAAAGTCAATAAATACATTCACAATGCTTTCTAAGGCTATTTACTCTTCAAATTAGTGGACGAAGAATGCTAGTATTTATCCCAAAAAACTCTTCTAAGGCCTTTTTTCTCTAAAACTTCGAACGGGTTCCAAACATGCCTATGCCACTTGCCACTGCAACAGAACGGTCTTTGTTGTCGCTGAGATGGTTAATATGACGGTAGCCGCTTAGTATACGCATGACATTAAGTAGAGCAAGGTTAGAGATCTCCTTCCCACGCAGTCTCAGGGGGCCATATGTCTCAAATGCTTGAATGATTCCGAGGCCACTGACAAGAGGGGCAAGAAGTATTGGTCCGGGATCACAGATGTGAAAAGGGAACCTCTTCATTTTTTTGGCAATCAATTCGAAATGTCTATTTTGACGTCGTGTTTTTAGCAACTCTTCTTCATCCACTAGCTGAACGCTAGTTTTAATGGGAACAAAGCCTTTAGGAACTTCGCGGTCTAAAAGATCGCTACCCCCCAAATACTGTTGTAGGTCGACGGGACCCCTCGATTTGTCCTCAATTCCCCAGTGTTTCACAATGAGGTTCACAACGTTTCGATCACATTTTAGGCCAAGCTCTGTCACAATTTGCTCCCCTGAATATTTAGGATAACGCAATTTTTTAAGAATTATCTCCAGCTGTGTTGCCTCCGACACGGTCTTACTCGAGCCAATGGAGTATGCAGGTAAAACCGCCCAT
>JAAKFP010000010.1 GCA_011065005.1 Chlamydiota bacterium
TATTCGTATTTAGGAAAAACCAAAGGAGAAAGTCTGAGTCTAAAGATTTTTGATATATCTCAAAAAAATGTCCTTAAAAAAATATTCCCTGTTCAGGATTTAGAAATCTCAAGAGTGGAGCAAGTTTTTGAAAAAAGCAATCTTCGCTCTTTAATTGAAATTTTGGTTCATAGAAATCTTTTATCTATAAGGTATTTGCCATCTAGCCAACAACAAGTTAGGCAGGAAGACTGTGAGCTAGCCCTGACCCAAGCTATTGGTGAGTTGCAAATGAGAGATCCAATCCCCAACTTTTCTTTTTTCCAAAAGGAAAACCCCAAACTCACAGATCTTTATCTTCAATTGGCACAAACCCATGACAAAGAAGGAGAGTACAAGGAAGCATTAGACGTTTATGCCAAAGTCTTTCAATATACAAAGAACTGGTCTGCTTATCAAGACATGCCTACTTTATTTGAAAAGATGGGAGAACCCAGAAAGGCCATTCTAGCCAATTTGTATCTTGCCCAATACCAACTGAAAGATGGCAAACTTCCAGAGGCAATACGCACTCTTGAGAAAAGCCAACAATTCAAATCCTTTTGTTTGCAAAGCGACCTTGTACTAATGAAGTTGTTTCAGTTCGCTAATCAGGATGAAAAAGCTAAGCAGCTAGCAATCAAATCAGCTGCAACTATGTCTAAACAAAATCGTGATGAGGCAATTACTTTATACAAACAAATCCTAAGCCAAAACCCGAATCAATTCGACCTTTATCCCTGCTTGGCTCGGTTGGTAGATAATCCTCAAGAAAAAGCGCAAGTTCTACTAAAAGGAGCTTGTCATGCTGTAGAACAAGAAGATTATGACCTTGCAGAGGATTTTTGCAGTGAAGCATCCAAGTATTCAGAAGGTTCCTTCGTCGATCAACTTATTTCCTTTGATCTTTTAAAAATAAAAAGAAACATTCCTGCAATAACAGACAAGCTCCTTCTTTTGGCAAAAATCTTTGAAGAAAGAGGACAGTCAAACGACTTGCTAAGAGTCCATAAAATGCTTTTTCAGATCGAAAAACAGCCTGAGTACTGCCAACAAATAATCAATGCATATAAAAAGCTTCACAAACCTAACAAGCAAAAGGAATGGTATCTTATTTATTTGTCTCTACTTATTACAAAAAAAGATTGGCCAAAAGCTGAAAACATCGCTAAAAAAGCCCTTAAGAAGGCCACTGAAGCTGAAAAAGTGCCTTTATATGAGCAATTAGAAGTCGTTTATACCCATTGGGAAGAGCACCGGCTTGAAAATCTTTGGAGTCAACTTGGAAAAATTTACCTCGCAAATAGACAGGTGTCTGAAGCAGAAAAGGTCTATCGCAAGGCTTTTGAAAGATTTCATGGATTTGACCAAGCTATGGCACTAGCAGATATACTTTGTCATCAAGGTAAAAATAAACAGGGTATCGAAATTTATTATAAGGCCTCCCTTCAGGCACTTGAACATAAAGATCTATCAAAGTTAACTTTATGTAATAGGAAAATAAAAACAATCGATCCCCATTTCGAACATGTAGATGTAAACCAACGAATGCATCTTCTGTCCCAAGCTAGCATCTTGCAGTATGCTCAAGCGTTACAAGAGGCGCAACAAAAAATTGCTGCCATAGAAAAAGAAAAACTTATGTTAGAAGAGACAGTGCAATTAGAAGCAAGAAGAAGAATAGACGAAGAAGAGCAACTCACGAAAATTACCGTATTACAGCAAACAAGGCGAGAAGAGCTGTTGCAGCTTGGGTTTGGTAAAGCTCAATGGGAAAAATGTTTTGGAGTAGACATTGGAGTTGAACCTCCGCTCCCCGTAAATATTGAAGAAATTTTAAACCGTGAATGTCCTTTTACTGAGGGTATGAAAGTACGAGATACCCACATGCTTGTACTTATACCCGGCCGAGTTGATGGGCAACCCCATGACCTTACAGTTCTTTCTAAACTGATCTGCGAGCAAACAGTGAGGGATAAAATAGGATTTCAAGTCCAGGACGAAGAAGACTACCTTGACTCAAAATATAGGGAGGAGAACGGGGGTAGGTTTCCTTACTGGGTATTGATGACACGGAACTTTATTTCGAAGTCTGCGCGGGGATGTTATTCTACGCTAACAACACTTTTGGGAGAATATTGTCTGAAAAGTGCTCAGCCCTATCAAGTGCCAACAGCACTAGAGGTAGCGACTTGCATGTTCATCGAATATATTCGTACAGGAAAAAGGCTTTATTTTAATGAAGAAGTAATGTGTAAAGAAAAAGGCTTTGGTGAATCGTATATAAATGGTGATATGGCGAGTGTTTATCAAATAGGTGTTAATACAGTGGTTTTATTTCGCTGTGTGGGTCGGGATATAAGCATAGTTATTTCAGCCAGCAGCGTAAACTTCGCTCGTATGTCAGGGTTCCGGAGATTATTATGCTAGGGATAGTCTGGTTGTTGGATAGAATTCAAAGTGATCTTGGAGGAAACAATAAGGTGCAATCAATTTAGAGTTGGAGTGATGCAGCTTGGGCTTCTCCTGAACAGCACAAAAGAGGCTGATGTATACCCCGCACGGTTTAGTTTGACTAGTTGTCTGTACTCATCTTTTCTCATCTGGCTTTGCATTCGACCTCGAAAACCCACTTGGGGTTATCTTCGGTCTCCATGCTTCGCCAGCCGGAAAAATCTGAGCACATTCAACTAGCCAAACTAAACCGTGCGGGGTATAACCTATAAATCCACGGAGCAGATTTCTCTTAATTCATGTTTTGAGTGATACAATCTGTACAGCGGACCCCAACCACGAAAAGCTTGCAAAAGCCCCTAATTCTATCGACCCCCGGGATTGGGCAACTACTGCGGCAATGAAGGATAGGAAATCATGGTGCTGTTCTATTTTCTCATTGTTATTTCCATTGCGGTGTTTTCCACCTTCATTTTTATCGTCGCTGGAATCGACCCTCAAAGCGCTCTTTCTCTGGTCACATTACTCATCAACAATATCGGCATTGGATTTCGAATGGCTGCACCAACGGAATCCTTTGCTTTCCTTTCAGACTTTGGGTTAATTTTTTCTTCCCTTCTCATGGTCTTCGGTCGACTTGAATTCCTCGCTGTTCTTGCCGTAATGGTCCCCGCCTTCTGGCAACAGAACAAGTGAAAACGGGGAGCGGAAGGCGGAAGGCGGGAGGATGAAGGCCGCGAAGAAAAGTTTTATTTAAACGCGAAGGACACAGAGAAACAGAGAAAAATGCGAAAAAAACTGGCTCTTGTGAAGAATTGGGGCACAGAATTAGATGGAATTGATGAGATTTTTATGTCGATAATAAATTACACCGTAACTAAGAAGTAGAAAAACAAAAAAAGGACCTTCGGCCCTTTGATTTTTCACATTTTTGGTTGGGGCCATCGTCCCAGAAATAGTGACCTGAATAGTTACGAATTCATTATCTCATCAATTCCACCTAATTCTGTGCCCCAATTCTTCACAAGAACCAAAAATCTTTATGAGCCCCCTCTCTGTTTTTTCCTATCTTTTATCCTTGCTAACATTGGCGACGTTAGCTATCCTAACGTTTATACAGTTAGGAGCTGGGCGAAAATAAGTTGTACATTTCTGATGACACAACGCTTCAGATGCGAGGCGCAAATTCGCAGACAACTTATTAGTTTTCAAGAATTTGCAACAAAGCAGATGAAGATGATGTGTTAGCAGAAATGTGCAAGTTGTTTTTGCCCAGCTCCTTAGCATTGAGGTGCCCATGGATATTGCGACAATCAATCAACGTCTTTTAGAAGGAAAGCTCAACAACGAAGTGATGTTTCCTCATCTATTCCGCCTACATCAGTCCGCTTTTGTTTTCCCTATTGACTTCGGTCTAGAGAAGCTACCTCAAGATCCGGGTATTCTTCTAATCCGTGGACCACGACAATACGGCAAAAGCACCTGGTTAGAGGGCCAGGTGGTAGATACGATAAAGACTTTTGGCCCCGGCAATGCGTTTTATCTGAATGGAGATTTTATTCCAAACATGGAGGCGCTTTCCAACGAGCTCTTCAAACTGGCAGTCTCCTTTCCGGTTAAGGCCAAGGTAAAGCGGATTTTCATCGACGAGATCACTGCCGTCAGACACTGGGAAACCGCCTTAAAACGGCTTGTCGACAATGGTACGCTCAAGGATATTCTCGTTGTGACAACCGGATCGAAGGCGACAGACCTTCGGCGCGGTGCCGAGCGGCTACCCGGACGCAAGGGGCGGCTCACACGAACGAGCTACCTATTCACACCCATTTCCTATCGAAATTTTCACAAGGTATGTCACAAGGTGTTGAAAAAAAACACGCTACATGCCTATTTACTATCCGGAGGCTCTCCCGTAGCCTGTGCTGAGTTAGCCGCCACAGGAAGGATTCCTGAATATGTGATCGAGTTGGTGCGAAACTGGATCGAGGGTGAGATCGCAAAGGAAGGTCGCCATCGCAGTGCGCTCGTCAACATCTTGAAAGTTCTCTTCCGGTTTGGGGGAACCCCTGTAGGACAGGCCAAACTAGCCCGCGAAGCGGGATTGGCGAACAATACTGTAGCACAGGGGTATATCGAGCTATTGCACGATCTTGGTTGTGTTGTCCCCGCTTATCCCTGGGATCTGCAGAAACAACATTATGTGCTCCGCAAGCCCTGTAAGTATCATTTGGTAAACCTTCTTGTCGCTAGTTGTTATGACCCAAATCAAGTGCGAAGCACTGCAGAGTTTGACCAGTTGTCAGCGGATCAACAAGGCATATGGTATGAGTGGGCTGTAGCACAGGAACTGCAAAGGCGTTCGAGTTTGAGGGGCCACGAGATTCTTAAACCCTTGGCCTTCTGGCAGACTAAGAATCATGAAATCGATTTTTATGACAAGGAAGAGGGCTTTATCGAAGTGAAACGAGGCAAAAGTAATCCGCTGGAATTCGCCTGGTTTCCCAAACAGTTTGAGAAGAGAACCTTGAGGGTCATTAATCAGAACGTGTTCACAACCACGCAGCTGCAAGGAATTAACCTGGAAGACTTTCTCTTAGAAAAATCACCCTGAAAAGGGTCGTAAAAGGGGCCGTAAAAGGGGCCGTAGTAAAAGGGGCCGTAAAAGGGGCCGTAAAAGGGGCCGTAAAAGGGGCCGTGCCTGCATTAGTAAAAGGGGCCGTTAGTGAAAGGGGCCGGTGACAATGCGCCAACGACCCCTTTCTCAGCCATGTTGAAGAAGCCGATTGCTCGGCTTAGTCCAAATTATTTTTCTTAGTCCAAATTTGAAGACAGCCAAATTACTTGGACTAAGCCGAGCAATCGGCTTTTTTCCAGAAGCCATGCAAACGCATCTGCATATTCAAAAAATGTGCAACCTTTAAATAAACCCGTCCATATTATCCTAGAAAACGCAGTTGAAAATGATCTATAAATGCAAGATTTTGGTTCATAACTGCTTACAATGGAGGGTCACATTCCCATACGGTGAAGGGACCCTCCATTGTAAGCGGTTATGGGCCAAGAGATTGTGCTTAGAGATCGTTTTCAACTGCGTTTTTTAGGATTATTGCACAGCTATGTTGAAGAAGCCGATTGCTCGGCTTAGTCCAAATTATTTTTCTTAAGGTGAAAGGGGTCGGTGGTAACTTAGGCGCGACTACCTCGGAGCATTACATGATAAGAAAAACCCGGTAAAATGATTCGCTTTCGTCTAGCCGAAGGTCTGATCTCATTCATTAATTCAAAGTGAACAGTGAAAAGTAGCATTTTTGCTGATGTAGCACAAGAGTTATGCACAATGCACCAACGACCCCTTTCTACTGCAAGCTACGATTTTGATTTTTCGCAGGAACAGGGTTTTTCAGCAGTCCCTGCCGCATCACACTTCTTTGACCCATAATCGGTGATATAAAATCCAGAACCTTTAAACGACAAACCAATTCCACCGCCAGGTCCACGACGTAACGCACTCTTACCACACTCTGGACACTCTTTTAAAGGATCGTCAGAAATCTTCTGGAACGCATCCATGACATGTTCACACTCTTCGCAATGATACTCATACGTTGGCATTTATTCACCTTCAAGATTAAAAATAGCTAGGAGGCGGTTACATCATTCCGCCCATGCCTCCCATACCACCCATGCCGCCCATGCCTCCCATGCCTCCCATGCCTCCCATGCCGCCCATGGCGTCCATTGCAGGCATTGCAGATTTGGGTTCCGGCTTATCGGTGATCATCGCCGCCGTCGTTAACAAAAGCGCCGAAACTGATGCCGCATTGATTAAAGCGTTCTTTGTTACGAGCACCGGGTCAACAACTCCTGCTTTCACTAAATCGGTGAACTCATCTGTCAAACCGTTGTATCCCATGGAACCTTTCGCTTCAAAAATCTTTTCTGCGATCAGATTCCCTTGCTTGCCACAGTTGTTGGCAATCGCTATTGCTGGAGCAAAAGCGGCTTTGCGAATAATGGACACGCCAATTTCTTCATCGCCAGAGAGTTTTAACTTGTCCAAGCTTATGACTGCGCGAAGCAAAGCAACACCCCCTCCCGGGACTATTCCTTCAGCAACAGCAGCTCTTGTAGCGTGAAGAGCATCTTCAACACGAGCTTTCTTCTCCTTAAGCTCTGTTTCTGTAGGAGCACCGACATTGATGACGGCAACACCACCGACAAGTCGAGCCAAACGCTCTTCGAGCTTTTCTTTGTCATAACTAGAGATATTTGAATTTGCAAGTTCGGCTTTGATCTGCGCAACACGCTCTTGAATCTTGCTATGGTCTCCGAGCCCATCAATGATTGTGGTCTCTTCTTTGGAGATTTTGATCGTTTTAGCCCTTCCAAGGACTTCTAAGCCTATTTCCCCCAAGCTGAGGCCCACCTCTTCAGAAACGACAGTAGCACCAGTCAGCGTTGCGATGTCTTCAAGGATAGCTTTGCGTCGATCGCCAAACCCAGGAGCTTTCACCGCACAAACCGGCAAACCTGCCTTGAGTTTGTTGACAACCATCATTGCTAGAGCTTCTCCTTCGATATCCTCGGCGATGATCAACAGTGGCTGTGGCCCCTTTTCCATGATCTTCTCGAGAACAGTGACAAGCTCTTTAACAGAAGAAAGCTTCTTGTCGATAATCAAAAGTGAAGCATTTTCCATTTCAGCTGTCATGTTTTCGGGATTGGTGACGAAGTAGGGGGAGACAAATCCTTTATCAAACTGCATCCCTTCGACAACATCGAGTGTGGTTTCGATCCCTTTTGCTTCAGCGACGGTAATGATGCCATCCTTGCCAACTTTCTCCATGGCTTCTGAAATGATCTTACCAATCTCTGGATCGTTGTTCGCAGAAATACTTGCGATCTGCTTCACCTCTTCAGAAGTTTTGATGGGAGTTGCCAGATTCGATAAAGCTTGAAGTAAGGTTTCCACCCCTTTTTCAATTCCCCGTTTTAAGCTCATGGGATTCACACCGGCGGTCACGTTCTTTGCTCCTGCGCTAAAAATCTCTTCTGCAAGAACGATAGCCGTTGTCGTCCCATCCCCTGCGACATCCGAGGTTTTCGAGGCGACCTCTTTCACGAGCTGTGCGCCCATGTTCTCAAACTTATCTTTCAAAGCAATTTCTTTGGCGACGGTGACCCCATCTTTTGTAGAAAAGGGCGTGCCAAAGCTTTTATTAATGACAACATTGCGCCCTTTTGGGCCCAAGGTCACTTTCACTGCTTTGCTCAGAGTTCGAATTCCTTTGTGAATTGCTTTCAAAGCATCTTCGTTGAATTTCAACATCTTAGCCATAAAATCACTCCTATAATTTTTGTATTTTTATGAAAGAACCCCAAGAATATCCTCTTCGGACAAGATGAGATACTCCTCATCCCGATCTTCCGAATACTGCACTTCTGTGCCAGCATAGGAACTGAAAAGAACACAATCCCCTTCTTTCACATGACAGGTTTCTATTTTTCCGGTCTCGTCAGCCTTCCCAGGGCCTACTGCAATAACAGTACCCTCTTTAGGTTTTTCTTGCGCTGTGTCAGGAAGAAGGATTCCCCCTTTACTCGTTTGGGCTTTAGAGCGTTTGATTAAGACTCGATTTCCCAGTGGTTTGATTTTGGTCTTTGTCATTTCTACTCTCCTGATTTGATTGTTTAATTTCATAATGAATGAAATTTTACTGTGTAAAAGGAATTTCTGTCAAGACCTCAATCGAAAAATTTAGCAGTTTCTCGCCAGGACTGCCAAAAACAGTGTTTTGCGTCCTCTAACGTAACAGCTCTAAATGCCTTTCTACGTACAATGATAAGAATAGAATGAAAACACGTCTGCCGTTCCACAGAATACCCTGTAACGACGATACGAACTCCAGGATTTTGTTTGGCAAGTTGTCGTATTCCGTACCGACTTGAGGGGTCTGCAGCTTCTATGACCGTACAGAGGGAGTTGCAAAACTATGGCGGATCGCTTTTTAGGCGATTTTGCCGAGATTCGGCGTTTGACACAAGCACCCTACTCTTAAGAGTATGTAAATTTGTGTCAAACGTCGAATCTCGGCAAAATCGCCTAAAAAGCGATCCGCCATAGTTTTGCAACTCCCTCTACAGGGTTTATACAGAAACAAACTCAAGAATTGGTTTTTGGCCTGATCTTTTTCCGCCTGACTTTGTGCTCGATCTCACCTATCATTCAATTTCTTTGCTTTCAAACTCGGGGGATTTCCACTTTCCTGGGCTTGGCTTCCCAAAACGTATAAGGCCGAAAAATCCATCACTTCGATTTCCAAGCCCGCATCATCCACATAGCCTTGTAGCCGCTCCACATACTGGGCATCAGTGAAAGCAATTTGAGTCTTTTCAAGCTTTAGGGCCCCCTCTACTATATGTTCATCCAAGTGGGGAGCAATGAGTTTGCCAACAACAGTTTGTGAACCCAGAACAATCGGAAAGGAATCCGTAACACAGTCTCTGATTTCTTGCGTTGGTTGAATAAAGGGTTTTTTACCCGTTTTTTCTAGTAACTTTTCTAGAAATGGGGCTAAATATTCTTTTTTTTCTTGTTTGCATTCTGTAATTAGTTTCATTATTGTTTCATCTAATTGTGATACTTTGCCTTGAAATTCGGGATCGATGACTTTAAGACGTTCCATATATATTTGTGTTGACAGCCAATCAAATTTCGTTCCACTGGCAAAACGTCCTTGCAATTTCGGGTCGTTCTTTAAGGTATCTTCTGTGAGTTTAAGTACCTCACGTAACCTTGTCTCTGAGAGATGGTCCCACTCCTCTTGTATACCGGCTTTAAAGTCTTTGGCATAGCTCGTAGTGACTTCAACACCTAACTTTGATAAGGGTGTTCCAGATATATTGGCTCGATTGACACCCCCTTCACTAATACCCATACCTAACTCACCACTTAGAGGAAAGATGTTTTTTTCTAATAAGTCCCCAGTGGGATGAAGAGTTTTATCCGTAGCTAACATAACGGCCAAAGCTGGAGAACGTGTCCCGTGGAGCCATGTAATCTGCCCTCTGGACAAAGCTTCACTTGTTCTGATTTGCTCTATGCCTCTGACGAGACGATCGCTAAAACTGTTCCAACGAGCTTTATTTTCTGCCGTTTTGGGACCAAGCATTCCTTTCAGGTCCCCCAACATCTTAAAGTCTCGAGCCAATTCATCAAATTGCGTAGCAAATGCCGTGTCGACTTTCTTCCAATCCCCTTCCGCTTTGAACAGTTTTGCATTGGCGATTTTTTTCATCTTTCGGATTTCTTTAACATACTTTAATGTAGGGCTGCTTGAGACGACATCTTGATAAGCTTTTTTTACTTGGGAATATTCCTCTTGTGTGCGAGTTAATTGTTCTTTTTGTTTTCCTTTTATTATCGGTAAATTAGAGAATAATTTCCCTATTTTAGATTTTAATTTTTCTTTTCTTTGGAGTTTTATTTTCAAATTAGCTTTGTGTTCCCTAAGAGAATCGACCTTTTGTAAATCCAGTTCATTTTCCCGGTTGTTCAATATTTCTTGACCGATTTTCATACTCTTTTTTATTAAAGGATCAGAGATTGGTTTATGAGTAGTCGAAGAGGAAGTGCTATCTTCTCCTGCAGGCTTTTCGATGGGTAGAGATCCTCCAGTCCTAATAGAATCCATATTTTTCCCCTTTGTTTAACACCAAACCACTATAGTTAAATTATACCAATTTTTTATTTTAAATAAAACAATAAAATTACAAACATATTGTAGGTTTGTTTCTAGCTCGTTGTAAGTTAGATAAAAAACACCGATCTAATTTGGCGTTAAAGATTAATTTTTATTGCTTAGATATAGACAATTTGGTATAATTGGATTTTGTTAAGCCTTCAAAGAAACAGGAGCTTGTATGTTTGAATCCTTGTATCTAGCCTATAATCATTATCAATCGTTGACCAACGAACAAGATTCAAAGGACTATCTCGAAAATATGGTCGTTAGGGCAGACTTGAGCTGTTCACCTAGGTCTTTCTCAAGGTCTCAATTCAGAAAAATTCCTGGATTATCGAGTCTTTACCGGAAGAACAGTTTCGATAAACTTAACCAAGCTGTTCGATCAATGGAAGAGTATGTTTTTGCTAACATTGAAGAGGATTCCTTCGACCGAAAACAAGCAGGTGGAGCATGCTCCATGCTTTTCCATGTTGCGAATCATGCCAAATCACCAGAGAATTCGGCTCTTTTAAAAAAGATTGAAAAGATTTATTACCGTCTGCTTCCAGTTGCAATTGACGAAGAATGGCAACAATCATTTCTTCAAGCCTTAACGTTTAAAGATAGAGATGCTCTATGGGATATGCGAAAAAAGATTTATTCAATCACAAAACTGGCATCAATATACGGATTTCTTTTCAATGGAAAATATTTGTCACTTGATCCTGCTTTGACGAAAAAGATGCAAGAAAATACAAAGTTGTGGGACATAGACACTTTACCCAGGATTACTCAGGAAAGGCGTTTCGATAAACCTCAGATAGTAGTTTCCAATCAGGATACATTTGTCCTTGCTGAAACTTTTTTGAAGGAGGGTTATAATCCCTTGGTTCTTAATATGGCATGTTCAGATTATCCTGGTGGCGGAGTAGAAGAGGGGGCATCTGCTCAAGAAGAATCCTTATTTCGTAGATCAAACTATCACCATGCTCTGAATTTAAATGAGAATCCATATCTCAAAGAGCAATTAGAATCAAAATACCAGATCTCTGAATTTGGGGTAATATATACACCTAACTTGCAGGTGTTTAGGGGAGCAGAGGCAGCAGGCTATCCCTTTATACAACCATTTACCGTGAATATGATTGCATCCCCTGCGTATGATTGCCGACCTTGTGGGGATAAGCCTTTGGATAAAGAGAAATATGATGAAGAGAAATATGTAGAAGGTATGAAAAATAAGATTCGTATAATTCTGAGGTGTGCGGCATATTATGGTCATGACGCTCTTGTCCTTGGAGCTTATGGTTGTGGATCATTTTGCAATAACCCCGAAGAGGTATCCACTTTTTTTCAAGACGTTTTTGAAGAAAGTGAATTTACTGGACAGTTTAAATGTATTGGATTTGCGATTTTAGCATTAGAGAAGATAGGGAAAACCTCACTGGATGCATTCTCAAAACAGTTTTTGTCAGAATAAGAGATAAGATATGAATTCATTTGAAAAGACATTCCTTCCCCTTTTGGATTCTTGGGATCCTAGAAATGAAGAGCTCTCAGAAGAGCTTAAACGGCCCTCAAGATTTTCTAAATTTCTTAAAGTAAAAGCTAAAGAATCTGATCATGTTCTTGAAAATAATATTCGAAAAATTGAGAAGTTTCTAGAAGTGAATCAGTTTTTTTCTTCTTCCTTTGGTATGCTGGTGTCAAATCGGAATGTAGTTCTTAAAACTTTTAAGAAATTAGAAGAGGCTTCTTCTTTTGTCCTCGATGGGACTCTTCTTGATTTTGGAAAACGTCTCTTTTTTCATGTTCTTCAAAAACCTACTGAACAATCATTCACGCAGTTAAACGAGTGCACGCAGTTAAACGAGTGTTTTTTGCCTGAGCAAGTTATGTCATTCGCTCATCAGATAGGGGTACGATCAGAATCAATATTTCCCTATCTTTTTGGCACCTATACAGCGGTGGATGCTAAAGGTTGTCTAAAAATTGAATCCACAATCAAACCCTTTTTTAGAGGAGAAGATTTAGAGAGATTATTATGGCATATGCCATTTCAACAAAAAAAAGTTGTTCAAACATTGGATTTAAGTGATTGTCGGAATCTTAGTCCAGGAGATATAGATCGTGCGCTAAGATTGTGTCAATGGCTTCCAGAATTTCGTCTGCGTCACATAATAGAGAGCTGCATTTCAGAAGTGCCAGATTCTCTGGCATTGGATCCTCAGATTGCCGATCATTTGACCGATGATGATTTTATGAAATTAACTGCTTTTAGGCGGCTTCATTACCCTGAAGATCTTCGTCCGATTAATTTGGAGAAAGGATCAAGACTTACTATCAAAGGCAAATATGAGGCGTTAGAGAAGTATCCTGAGTGGAAGAATTGGCGTATATCTCTTTTGCAGAAATCAGCGTGTAAGACTGTTGGGAATTGTTTGGTCATTCATCCTTCTTTGGAGGGGGTGTTGTCTAGAGAAGATTCTATGACACTGCTCTCATTGTTCGGATCAACACCATTCGTGCAAATAGGAATGGTACTTCAGGTGAACCCTCTGATAGGGCAGAGTATTACAAGAGAAAGATTTGCTGAGCTACTGAAAACATTGTCTTTAGAAGTTAGAAGGGAAGTGTCGGTCGTGGATTTAGGAAGTTGTAAAGTCGCAAATGGAGAATTTATTGACGAAATCCTCTCTATAATGCCGGATGTTACTTTGCGCCATTGCCTCTATTTAGAAAAAGATCTTGAACTCAAAATCAATCAGGCAGGAGAATTTAAGAGCATTTTTGTTTGCCGAAGAGCCTTGGAGCAAGAGAGCCGTGTTTTAAAAAAGATGTTTTCATCCAATTTTCGGGAGGGCGCTTTTTCGAAAGCAACAAAACAAACAGCTTCAGTTACATTGAATGATGTTGAAATGATTCAAATCCAAGAGATTCTCCAGTATGTTGAAACTGGCAATTGTACAAAAGAAGAGGATCAAATGATTAACCTTTTGAATTTCGTAAATATGTACGAGATGGAGGGTTTGAAAGCTCTTATTGAAAGGAGATTGGCAGGAAAGTTTGATAAATTGCTTAGAAAGGTGGATGTAATTAATATAAGAGACCCTAAACCCATGTCACAGGAACATGTCAAACAAGTTTTCGCGCTCAAAAAGATTGCAAATACATTTTTATTAAGAACCTTGAATACAGTATGTGATCACTTATGGAGCCGATATCTTCTTCAGTTACATAAGGATGGGAAAGAACCCCGAAAAAAAGAGGTTCGTGAGATGGAGTTTTTTGATGAATTGAAGGTTTTTGCTCCTTACGATTCAGTAGTCAGTGACCAGTGGTTAGCGTGGATTGTTGATCATCATCCAAAATTGTCCATTGTAGATTTATCAGGAGCTACGGAGGTCACCGATCAAGGCCTGAAATCACTATCGAGGCTCGACAATTTAACGGAAATAAATCTCTCGGGATGTAGGGAAGTTTCAGAAGAGGGAATAAAGGCTTTGACAGTACTTCAATCGTTCAAGAAGCTCAATTTGTCACGATGTTACAATTTAAAAAGTAAAGCCATAAAAAATATCTTGCTTTCATTACCTTCGTTGAAGTCTATAGTTTTGAATAATTCTCCGGAAGGTGTAGAGGCACTTACGAGATTAGACAACCCTACAATAGAGGAAATCGATTTAACGGAAACAGGTGTTGATGATAACCAGTTGAGGCAATTTTCAAATTGGAAAAATCTCAAGAAGATATCTGTTGAAAGGTGTAGTTCTATCACAAAAGAGGCTATAGAGGTAATTCGGTCGGAACGTCCTGACCTTGAGATTGTATACTCAATTAAATATTGACAAAACGACCATTCAATTTCTAGTTAAAAGAGCCGTATTCGTGCCCGTGCGGATTATCCCGTTGCCTTGGCCATCTAGGTTGGCCTGCTTCTCTGCTCCTACGGGCCGAACCGCCTTCTTCCATGGCTGGTCGGCGGTTATGGATTCCCAACCTCCATTGTTTACGCTCATGTGAGTCTGAGCCGTAATCCATGGCAGATCTCCCAGGACCTGTCGTTGTTCTTTCAGAGTGCGCTCTCCCCAACCACCCCGGTCGATCCAGTGGGTGTCTATGCACATTCCATCTCCCACTGTGGCAGATTTCACCAACTTCGGAAGGTTGATCGATCGACAATTCGCGTAACGAGGCCGAAACGGGTTTGCTTTACTAGGGCTCACTCTTTTGCTGTCTAGAGGAAGCCATCCTCTTTTGCCACCATGTGACCGCTTCGTTTTGCGTGCTTGGTCTCCCTCCCACGCCGAAACGCAACTAAATGCTGAACGTGCAATTGACATTCTTAGTACCTCTCAACTAAGTAGAACAACGGTGTTTTACACCTGGCATACCGAAGGGCGCGAAGGAAGCGAAGGAAACGCGAAGATTTTTTTAATTTATAAAAAATCCTTCGCGTTTCCTTCGCGATTTTCGCGTTTAATGAGAGAGCTAAACGGTTACCCAAAAATGACCTCGGTTTCTTTATCCAATCTTAATAATTCGATCTTATACTCTCCTTCTTTTAATTATTTAATAAGGTTAGTTTATGGATCACTGTTACACGTTAAGGGATAGAGATCTCACATATATAATCACCTCTAATGAAGAAATTGAAACAAATGCAAAGCGAATTTCTCATTCGCTCATCAACTTCTTTCACGAGAATATACAATACTACGCAAATGTAAAAATTGAGAACATTTTAGACAAACACGTCGTGGTGAAAGTTAAAAGAAGGAACGATCAAGAGTGGGAACAACAAAGCATCGACCTAACGAAAAATGGAGAATTCCCACACTTCCTAAAAAAAATCACCATCGCCAAGCCAAAGTTCCCCGAAAAAAAGAACCTTTGGAAACTATGGTCGGAAACTGTTAGGGAATCCATCCCTGCACTGATACTGCTAAATTTCGTCTGGGTACTGTTCATCTGCCCTTTTATAGCCCTCTACAGGCTTACCCGCGAAGAGCGACGGGTCGCGTTGGAGGGAATCAAACTCTTCAGCAACCAAAGCAACATCGACAATCCCGAACAGTTCCTCAATCTGCTCGAAAACTGGAACCAAAAAGTCAATGACAGCTCCTTAAAAGAGAACATGCCACAAATCCTGGAGCTTTTCGACCAATGCGCCAAGACGGGAAGAGGCCTCCTCGATGACAAGACAGCCCGTCTTACTTGCGAAAAATTCGGAAAAGATCTCCATGACGCATTCATGGGAAAAATGGGCGAAGAAAAGCTCACTCCTCTTGCGACGGTCCCGCTGGGTTTCTATGATGAAAAGAAAAAATACCATGCCGTTGCCGCAACATTTTTCTGCCGCGACAAAAAACTGCATTTGCAATTCCTGCATACCTCTTCTCCCCCTCCGGAAGGATGGGGTGATGAATATTGTATAGAAAAAACATCGAGCAAAGATCTGGAAAACCTTATATATGGCCTCTCCCTGCCAATGAGAGGAAATGGTAAAGGTAAAGAATTCCACCTTTCATCTCGTGAAAAAATCCGCCTGGGGAGGATGGCTTTTTACCAGTTATCTAACAATAACAACCCACCCTTGGATGTCCAATCCAAGGCACCCGCCGCGATAAAAAGCGACATTTCCCCCACTGAGTGGATAAAAACCGCGCTAAAAGCTGTCGGAAGCCAAACGGTCACCCATGAGATTCCCCCTGAATTCCCCAAGACCGATCCATACAATTTCTTCACCTTCCTATTTCAAAACCAAGGAATCCTGCAAGGCAAGAGATCGGGCCAGGAAATCCGCTCCCAATTCGAGTTTCTCCTCGAACAAGCTGCCCATGGCACCGAATTCATGCTTCGGGCTATGCCTCACCTCAATAGGAAGCAGAAACTCGCCTATCTCAATCAACTGAGAAATCAGATATTCGAACTAGAAACCTACGCCTATGAACGACGGATCGACACAAGCTCCCTCGGCGAAACTCTCAACCAATTCACCCTAAAAATCGAAGAGATCAAAGAAAAACTGGAACTGGAAACACAACAGGCATTTAACGAGCGAGAGAAAGACATTGCTAGAACCCTAAATACCCACGAAACACAATTCAACATCCCCTTCCCCCTCCCTGAGAGCCAAAAGAAAGAGGTCGAACCTGCCCTTTCGAGATTGAAAATTATCGAAAAATATCAGCCAATGCTCACCTTGTTGACAAAGGGTATCAACGGAAACGATCCCGAAGCTACCCATGAATCATTGAAAAATTTCGGCGAAACCGTCAACGATCTCGTCACGAAAAAGGAATACATGGAAGCTCAGGTCGTGCTGCAAGCCGTTTTCTCTGCTCTTCCAGTTCCTGAACCAAAAAGTTCAAGACAAAAAAATATCTGGGACTCTTTCATAAAGAACAAAACACATCCTGCCCAAGATTTAACGCAAACATTGACAAACCTTGCCAAATACCACTGGGAAGGGTTCCTGCGGATGGGAAGGCGCCACCTCTGGCCGCACGAAATAACCTACCTTCTAACAGCGTATGCTATCACCGCAAAAATGGCGAACGGAAATCAAAACCACATCCCGCCCGTCAACCCCGCTCCCCTTTATGGATGGATTCATCTGCATCCTCATAATCGGAACAGCAGCGATCCTGCAAACGATCTCAAACTATTAAAACTGCGGGAATTCTTCTCTGCTGAAGAAAAAAATAACCGGAAAGGAAGCAGAGACTATTCCCTGAG
>JAAKFP010000100.1 GCA_011065005.1 Chlamydiota bacterium
TAACTTATTCAACGGCTAGGTGAATGGGAGTCCTGAGCCTATTGCGGGAAATCCGCACGATGGGTTCTTAACCGGGGGGAGGTCGGGCGACCGGCCTCTCTACCAACCTGTATCTGTGGTTAATTTTTGTAACAAGGCCGAGCTACTTCACTTACCCCATTGAAATTCAAAAGTGATGAGATTATCAATTCCGTCACCTCTGAGCTCGATGGATGCCTCTCCACCCGTTACCCACGGTATTGTAGGACCCGTTAGCTGAAACATCTCTCCATTTTCATTGGCTTGTAGGGTATGCACCAATCGTTCATTTTCAAATTGTGTAATGAGCATGTAACTGCCAAAAGGTTCAAAACCAATACCGCTGACGATGTATTTTTTCCTGTCCGGAGAGGCTATCTCAACAGAAACGAGATGTCCATTCTTGTCCTTCAACATGATGGGATTCGGAACGATTCTTGTCGCTGCGAAATATCTCCCATCCTTCGAACCCAAAACAAAATCAATAGGTTCCCCCGGTAGATAATTTGAGAATGATAAAAAGTTGCTTTCTAGCTCTACATAGGTAGTATCCATAGGGGTGATGAGTATCCCATTTCCATTCACAAAAAACGTTTTGTTCGCATTAACTTTCCTTTCATAGTCAATGTGATATAGAATGAACTCCGTTTCCGGGGGATAGTTGTTTGCAATTAAACTGTAATAACCATGGACATTCGTTGCTTTAAGGTGTAGCTTCGCTGTCTCTTCGTCCATGTCTAAATGTCCTGCAATTTCATGAAGATCTAATTTTCGGTGGCTAAGTGAAATTGGACCAGTGGAATACCCTAAACTCACCTGCTCAGCAACGTCTAATGCTCTTTTCTCGCCAAGGGATAGGGTGATGTTCGAATCTGAATACTTGCCGGCACAACCAGAAAGAAGAAGAAAAGTGAGTAATATCGGAAACTTTTTCATGTGGACGCCTCAATAGTGTTACAAATGTTTTTCCAGTACGATTTGTAAAGCCTCATCATAAGGCTCTTCAACATCGTCATAGTAAATAAATTTACCAAACAGGTTATCATAATAACAATAACAGATTTTTCCGTCAGCAAGATAGGCGTAAGCAATATAAGGGGGTTCTTGGAAATCTCCATCAATGGTTCCAAAACCAATATTAAATTTGAGGTTTTCAATGGTAATAGGGTGTTTTGCCAGTAAAGGCCTTAGCTCTGCATCGGCATTCACCATATTAAGAAATTCTTCAACACTGAGTACAAATAGCTTTCGCACCTCCGGAATTTTTATTCTCTTTAACGCTATATAATGCAATGAAAACTTATCAATGTTATCTGCGTTAGGAGCCCCTGAAGCAACAAGCTCTAGTTGATATCTCTTTTCTTGCTTTTCCGCATGTGATGAAACAATTCGTTTTACCGGATCTTCCTCTTCTAAGAGCTTCTGAATACTACACGAGAGAGAAAAAAATGCAAAAGCGATAAAAAGAAAGGGAAAATATTTTTTCATAAAAAGCATGTTACTACATTTTTTAATTAAGTACATTCGATTAAGTTACTTTTTAAATATGAGCTCTCGAAGTTCCGGTAGGAAACGAAAAATAGCCTTATCTTCTACAGTATTAAAGGATTGAAAAAAGGCTTGAATTTGTTCTGGAGTGTATTCTCTTCCTTCTAAAATTGCTCTTCGAGGCACTTTGACATTGAGGAAATAATCCTCCGTTCTCGTCCAATAGTGGTTCACTCTGATTCTATCGATTTGAATGGGTTGATTAGGTCCTCCTGTACCGCTAGTTGTAATATCGTGATAGCCACTTTTATAATGTGCGCCGTGAACGCAGTAATGGGAAACCTTATGAGGTTTACAAATAGATTTTACCTGTCGATTCCATGAGTGATCCCAAGGTGCTTTCCAAGTTAGACATTCTATCATGAGCTTGTTATCAGGAATCGTCTTTACCCAGGAGGTGCCATAGCATTGCCAGAACATCATGATTCCCCCCAGGGAGGTCTCATGATCAAAATCTATTAAGAACGATTTTAGAGTGGGACGATCTACGGGAATAATAAATTCATCTATGTCAATAACAGCTAGCCATCTTGTGTGGCCTATACACAATTCAATACAGTGATTAAATGCTTGTTCTTGATAAGGCGTCCAGTCTGTGCCTTCTGGGCTTGGCCAATCGATAAGGTCAACAAGGCCCTTTTTAATGTAAGGTTGGAGGACTTCCAGGTAATTGTCACAGCTGTTATTGTTGTATAAATAAAAGTGCTCAATCCCTATCAGTCGATGATATTCGATCCATTCTTTGAGGTAATCACCCTCATCTTTGAAAAATGCACAGATAGATACATAGTACTCGCAGCTATTTTCATCGATGCCTTCCACTACATTATTTATTGATACTATGGAGTCCTCAAAGGTATCAGGAGTGCTTGTTGCTTGAATGAAGTCGAAGTAAAAAAAAGTTAAGAAAAACAAAAGGAAAACAGTTGTTTCTTTAGCTTTTTTCATGATATTTCCAAAAAATAATTTAATAAGTGTTTAAATTACCACCAAAGGATAGATGTTGTAAACTAAACTTTGCAAAATTTTTGGACGAAGAAGATGTACAGTAACCGTTTTCCTCTATTTGTTAACCGCGAAGAAAGCGAAGAATACGCGAAGATTATTCTATTAATTAACAAAAAAAACTTCGCGTTTTCTTCGCTTTCTTCGCGGTCATTAAGTGGGGGTCTGAACGCTTACGATGTACATCTGTCAAGATAAAGAGGGTGTAGATGATACCGCTTTGCAGCGAGATGAGGAAAGGATTTGTAAAGCCGGAAAGCAACCAAAAAACAAAAAGGATACAATATGCGAACCTTTCTCTCGTAAAGGGGGGTGCAGCTAGTTTTATGAAAATGAAAGCTAACGGCAAAATGAGTATTGTTAATCCGACTATGCCAAACTGCATCAAGAAAGCCACCCACTGCACTTCGTAGGAATGTAAATTGTTCCTGTCTCGAATATAGTCTTTAGCATACCCTCCAAGACCTTGCCCTAGATATGGAGATTTCTCGGATTCTCGTAGCAGGGCATCAACTTGTTCAAAACGTGTTTGGTCGGAAAGGAAGTTATCTATGCTAGTAAATCTGTGATGGATGGATGTGGCTACGTTATCAACACCAATAAAAAGGATAAGAAACGTTATTATCGTTGTGATCACTGTCAATGCTCGTACTAAACGGGGAAGAGTAAGTGTGAACAGGTGTAAACAAATGCTAAGAGCGTAAATGAAAAGAAGAAATCTCGAGAATGTTAAGAAGTTTGATATAAGGCTTATAACAATATAGGTGTATTTGAATCGTTTAGATATCTTTAATCCTAGTCGATCGGATTGCAAAAGAAACAGCAGCAAGAAGGGTGTGGAAATATCCACAGAGCTTTGGAGTCGTTGTACTCCTTCGAAGATCGTCATGCTTTGAATTAAGATTCCCGAATCATGTAGGAAATTCCAAATATCAATAATCCCGAAAAGATGTAAGAAGACAAGGACAACTTTTCCTGTGCAGTAAATGAAGTTTGAGTAAATAACTATTTTGAATACGGACTGTGCGTTAATCTGTCTTTCATGTAAGTAGAATAAGGTTAGTAAAGGCGGGATAAAGGTAATGATAAATAGCTTCATCTGATCCAGCTGAGAAGACATTTTGTTCGTGTCGTTGTCTAGACCTATTAAGAGCCAAATAATTAAGAAAGAAAGAAAGAAGAGAGCGAAAGAAAAAATTCTGAGTTGTTTTTCATGAAAACGATGTTGTTTAAGGGCAAAAATGCCCGCAAAAAACATACTGGCAAGGAAAGTAAGGCTTTTGGGGGTCAAGATCCCATGGTGGGCATCAGAGGGCATAACCAATCCAACTATAAGCATTAAGAAATATGGCCATAAGTGAATTTTTTTAGGGAATGTAATACTCAAAGATCAAAAACCTTTACCGCAAATAATTTCATTAATGAATATAGCATGCCTATGGGAGATAAATTCCGCGCATGAATTTTCAGCTCGTTTTTGGCAGAATATAACCGCATAATTCGAGGTGCTTTGCCTCGATCTCGATGCCAACCCCGGCAATGGTAGGCCAATAGCTGGGGAACGAACATAAGTTTCCACCCTTTCTTTCGCAGTCTTAATGAAAGGTCGATATCTTCTTTGTACATAAAAAAGGTGTTGTCAAAGATTTCCGCTTCTCTAATTTCTACTTCATCAAGAGCTGTTTTCCTGCAAAAAAACACTGCGCCACAAATAGCCGGAATATCTTCCTCTTTGATATAGAGATTAGCGTTGAATTTCTCTCCTTGAGCGCGATCATACCATTTTCCATACCAAGAATGGAATATCCCTGTTGAATCATACTTTCCGGTTGGTTGATCCAGGTCAATATCATACCCAAGAGTGGTTCCCGTGATTGCACCACAACATTGGTTTAAGGGATTTTCCATGTATGCAATAGAATTTTCTAAGAAATCCGGATTGGGAAAAGCATCTGGGTTGAGGAAAAAAACATAATCGGCCGAAGGATGGAGTTTTTCCATGCCCAGGTTGTTTCCTTTGCAGAACCCAATGTCTTTTTCTCCTAGAATAATTTTGACATTCGCCTCTTTCTGGTATTTACCTAGATAGTTTGGGTTTTTGGAACCACTGTCAACAATAATTATCTCATCAGCTTGTCGTGTCTGGTTTTTTAAGCACTTCATCGCTTTTGGAATATGTTTTTCACCGTTATGGGTGACAATGATAACAGAACAGAGAGGTTGATTTATTTTCATTCTAAAGGAGTTTTGAAATTTTTAAAAATTGTGATGCTAATTCTTTTCGACTATACCGTTCGAGGATACTTGACGGGATTGTTGTTGGTTGTTTTGACGTGTTTTGCAGGTGATCGATTAAGTACGATTCTATTTCCTCGGTAGTCGTTAAAGTTACACCAGTTTTGGATTCATGAATTAGTTGCTGGATGCTTTGATGGTTTTTTTCTCCAACACAAAGGATAGGCGTTTTTGAATAAAGGTATTCAAAAACTTTTCCAGTGTTAATCCCATCAACAGTGGAGTCGTTCCAGGGGAAAAACAGTACAGCATGGGCATCCCGTTGCATTCTTAAAGAAACTTCGCGGTTGACAAAACCTAATGTCTTCACCCATTTTTCAATTTGATACTGGTTAATGAGTCGTTCTAAGGTTTGCTGCTCCGGCCCTACGAATATCACTTCTAGTTTTTCCAAAAGGTTCTGATTTTTTGGATCTTGTTTCATCTTCGCAATAGTTTTAAAAAAGGGCTCAGGGTTCTGGTTGCGAAGGAAAAGTGATCCAGTGTAAATGATTCGAAATTTGCCATCATCAAGAAATATGGGGATTTTAGGGATGTTTTCTAAGTCCTCTGGATCAAAGCCGTTTTCGATTACATGTACTTTTTCGGAACCGTATTTTGCTTTGAAAGTGTTAGAGTAGGGTGTGCTCACTGTCGTAATAGCGTCAGCGCTTTTCATAAGTTTTTTCTCCCAGATCTTCTCTACCAAAGTAAAAGGGAAAAGCCCTGGAAAAATATGGTTGTCGCTCCATCGATCGCGAAAATCTGCGACCCATTTCTTTGCGAATCCAGATTTTTTGAGTTTTTCTGCTACAATATGCACCGTATAGGGTCCCGAAGAACTAACAACAAGATCCCAGTTTCCTTTTTCTCGAATTTTTCGAAATGCAGGTCGCGTCCAAAAGTGAGTGATGTCGGGCATTCGACATGCATGAAAAATCCCTTTTTTTCTTCTTAACGTTTGGAGAAAATTTATTTGAGGAGTATTACCTTTCTTTTCTGGGTTATTTTCATCCTTTTTTGAAGTAGCTTGACACCTATTTTTGAGAGAGTGAAACAAGCTTGGCAGGGGAACCTCTATCAACTCAAAACCGGGGTTGGGTAGGTTGAGTGCTAAGGTAGGGTCTTGCTGTTTTTGGGTCGTTAGGACGGTAACATCGTGACCCTCAAGAGTCCAGTATTTGGCCCAGGAATAGGGACGCAAAGAAGCAATAGAATTCAGAGGGGGAAAGAAAGTGGAAATAATCAGAATACGCATATGCAACTCTAACTAACTATATTTCTACGGCTTATGTCGTAACTGCTCACCTCTATCTGTTGACCGCGAAGGTCACGAAGGAAGCGAAGAACACGCGAAGATTATTCTAGTAAAAAACTTCGCGTTTTCTTCGCTTCCTTCGCGACCTTCGCGGTTATTAAATAGGAGTCTAAACGCTTACTTTATGCCTCTTCAATAGCAATCATCTTACTCTAGGGAAAGGGTATTTTTCAAGGAGATTACCTGAAAGCTTCAGGTAAGTGATCGAGGATATCGCTGGCGATCATGCAATAGGGAGTTTTCTTCTCGGCAGCGAATTCTCCTGCAACTCCATGGAGATAAGCGCCCAAGGTCGCAGCATAATGAGGCCTCAACCCTTGAGCGAGCAGTGCCGCTATGATTCCCGTGAGAACGTCTCCACTTCCTGCAGTGGCCATGCCGGGGTCGCCATAAGGGTTGACCATGATGGGTTCGTCTGGGTGGAAAATAAATGTCGGACCCCCTTTCAAGACGACTGTAACCTGATGATTTTCAGAAAAGTTTTGACAGGTTTGCAAAAATTCCTTTGTCGAGGGCTGGGGTGCTGAACGCTCCAACAATCGAATCATCTCCCCCACATGCGGCGTTAATATGGCGTTTTCGGGGAGTTTGATTTTCTCTTCACCAATAATGGTCAGTGCATCGGCATCAATAACGCAAGGTTTTTTCAGGTTGGGGAGGACATTTTTTAGGATATCGCGAGCCTTCGACGTGCGACCGATGCCGGGGCCAACAAATATCGCAGAAGCTGTGTTTATCGATTCGATAATTTTTTTTGCATCTTTAGGGCCGTAAGGGATCTTAATCAATTCATAGGGACTGGAAGAAAGCTCTGCCTCCATACCCGCGGGATGGAGTAAACGAACCAAGCCCGCTCCACTTCTGAGAGCTCCTAACGAGGCGAGAATGGCCGCCCCAGGCATCCCTGGAGAACCTCCTAGCCCTATCACTAATCCTGCTTGATACTTATGTCTGCTTCGGATGATCGGAGGGAGAAGGGGCTTCATAATATCTGGGGAAAGCATGATAAGATCCGCTTCCGACTCCTCAATGTATTGTTTGGGTAGACCAAAATCGACATAGCGGAGTTTTCCTACATGGTCCCAACCATCTTGCAAGAAAAATCCTGTCTTGGGCAGGCCTAAGAAGATAGTCTCGGTAGCATGGATTGCTTCTCCTTCAACAATTCCCGTTTCGCCATTTAGTCCTGAAGGAATATCTATAGCAATTTTAGGAAGAGGGGACTTGTTCGCTATTCGAATGACAGAGGCAAAAGGCTCTCTGACAGTGCCGCGGAAACCTGTGCCAAATAGAGAATCCAGGATCACACCTTGTTCGGTAAAGAGGAGTTCTTCCTTTACACGATTCACTTCGTGGACTTGTCCCCCTTGTTGGAGGAAGCGATCATGATTTTTTTGGCAGAGGGGGCTGCAATCTCCAATAGGAACGATTTGATAGGCAAGAACAGAATATCCCTGCGTGAGGAGGTAAACCCCAGCAACGTAGGCATCACCAGCGTTATTTCCTTTTCCACAGAGAAGATAAGTAGTTTCTCGGAGATTGTGTCTGCTGACAAACTCCTGAACATTGCGAGCGATCCCCTTGCCCGCTTCTTCCATGAATTCTTCCTCGGAGCAGCCATTTCGGTAGGCTTGAGACTCCAAAAAAGCCATTTGTTTCGATGCCACAATCTTCATCGTCAGTCATTACCCTTTTTTGTTTACTCATACACGAAGTACCAAAAAAGCGGTAGATTTTTGTAAGCGTTCAGACTCCTGCTTAATAAGGAACTGTGCAAAAATAAGTTATACATTTCTGATATCACAGCGCTTCAGCTGCAAGGCGCAAATCCGCAGCCAACTTCTTAGTTTTCAAGGATTTGCAACGTAGCAGATGAAGATGCTG
>JAAKFP010000101.1 GCA_011065005.1 Chlamydiota bacterium
CCTACCGGGACGGGTTATCATCTCTATCCAATACCCCGCCCAACGTGTCTCGGTCGCTTCGCTCCCTCGCACTCGGACGGGGCTATCTCGCTTGGTCCCCTAACGGGGACATCTCGAGTTTTTTGTATTTGGTTCAAAAAATAGCTTCTTTTTTTATTGACTGCAAAGAAAAATTGAACAATCACGCTGGATTTATACTGAAATTCGGAGTAGGTACATTTACCAGAAAGGGGCAGAGATGCGCCGTAGAGCGAAAAAAAAGCTGAACACAATCTGGGACGATATTGTAGCATTGTGGTATGCCCAGAAAAGTACCAGACCCAGTTGTTTTTCCTATCTTTTTGAATTATTTGCAATACTATGGTGTCAAAAAATAGCTTTCACCTTCTTCTGCAGGAGTTAAAAGATAGCTTTCAGATCTTGTAACGTAGTGATGAGCCTCCCCTTTCTGCTGCACTTGAGATTCATACACCACTTCTTTTCCCGCGGAATCCATAACAGCCCTTGTTGCTCTTGCCATCCATCCATAATTGCTTACATCTAAATCATGCTTTTCCATTCCTGATTCTTGGACAAATTTTTCTTTTCTGAGTTCTTCAAATAGTTGAGTTTGGGTATCTCTTTTTAAATCTTGAAAACATGAAGCTTGCAACGCTTCTTTTGCTGTTAAACGCGTGCTTGCATTGGAATCCAATAAGCCTTTAATCACCCACCAAATGTCCCCTTTCTTTGGTTCTTGCAGCTCTTTAAAATGACCCAATCTTTCTTGAAAATGCTCAGGTGTACATGTGATGAGTTGATCAATACGACTAGGCAACTTAAATAATCGATTAGGCAATTGGTTTCTCGCCATCTGAAGTAGTGTTACTCCAGCTGCCCACATATCTGCTTTTTCTCCATCAAAGGTGCCAACTTCCTTAAATGCATGTAATCTATCAGGTGAAAAGTATCTGGTATCTCCAATGGCTTCGAATGAAATCTGAGAATGCTCGCTATCCATTTTTTTTGCACAGCCAAAGTCTGTAATAAAACCTTTTCTTCTTTTGATAAAGACTAGATTTTCAGGTTTGATATCTAAGTGATAAATCCTTTTTTCATGAATGGTTATTAATCCTGTAAGAAGATCCTTTGCTATGAACTTAAGCACTTCTGTTGCAAGTTTGGTACTTGAAGTGGATAGATAACTCTGGATATCTAGTCCGCTTCCATATCCAGCTAACGGCATAAAATGGTATAGAGCATCCTCAAGTTCAATCGTATTGTATATTGGTAAAATATTTGCCCCTGCTGCTTGACGTTGCATTTCAGCTTCTTGCAAAGATTCTTCCACATTCTCCTTACCCTTGACTTTTTTAGAAGCCACGTAAACCCCATTTTCTATTCTTTGGGCGACCTTAATGGTTCCAAAACGTCCCTTGCCGATGACATGTCTGACTTTTTTCTTGCCTTCTGGAATGAGGACAATATAGCCGGCCTTTTCGTAGATATCTTGGGCTTCATTTTTTGAAATTTTACTGAATTGATAATAAGTCCCGCCAATTATTGAATGAGGACTTTTTTCTTTGGTAGGGTCTAATTTGAAACTATCACGAATGCCTTGAGTGCTATCAAGCACGATATCTGTGGAATCTTCTTCATCACTCGAAGACTGTTTGCGTTTTTTAATAATGTATACAATCCCTCCCGTTATCCCAAAGCATACAATCACTCCTATTCCTAAACCAATCCATATTATAGAAAGATTATTGGGCGAAGAAACCGTTGTCAAAGGCAAAGAACTCAAACTGCTGCTCAAAATACTTGAGGTTTGACTGGTTGTGCTCGTGCTTGAAGAGCTCGAGGCAGTGGTTACAGTGCTGCTTGGATTATTTATGGATGAGGCTACCGGATTACTTGAATCTGTTGAACTCTCAGCTATGGGACTAGTTGTACTGCTTAAAATTGTGGTAGTGGTTGGGTTATTAGAAGAAGTCGAAAAACTACTGTGTGTCGTTGCACTGCTGGAGGAACGTGTACTAAAAGTTGAACTACTACTACCGCTTGTTGTAGTTGTTGTACTGCTAGAACTCTGTGTGCTAGTAGTTGAACTCGACGAGGTGGTTGTACTACTACTCGTAGGACTAGGACAAGGTATTTTAATGATCTGAAGACCTGAACTGCCATCCGCCACATATACATAATCGCCGGAAAGGGCGACGCCTCGAGCCCAGCCAGGCGTAACATAGGAGTCCGCAAGCGTGGGATTGGCTACATCGGACATATCGATGATTTGAAGACCACCTACAGAATTATCCGCCACATAGGCATAATTCCCGGAAAGGGCGACGTCTAGAGCATAGTCAGGCGTATTATAGGAGCCCGCAAGCGTGGGGTTAGCTACATTGGACACATCGATAATCTGAAGACCTGAAGAGGCATCCGCCACATAGGCATAATTCTCGGAAAAGGCGACGTCTAGAGCTAAGTTTGGCGTATTATAAGAGCCTGCAAACCTGGGGTTGGCCACATTGGATACATCGATGATCTGAAGACCAGAATTATAATCCGCCACATAGGCATAATTCCCGAAGAGGGCGACGCCGTAAGCATAATCAGGCGTATTATAGGAACTCGCAAGCGTGGGGTTAGCTACATTGGACACATCGATAATCTGAAGACCTGAAGTCCTATCCGCCACATACGCATAATTGCCGGAAAGGGCGACGCGCAGAGCCCAGCCAGGCGTATCATAGGAGCCTGCAAAAGTGGGGTTGGCCACATTGGATACATCGATGATCTGAAGACCTGAGTTCCAATCCGCCACGTAGGCATAATTGCCGGAAACAGCGACGTCATAAGCCCTGTCAGGCGTAGCATAGAAGCCTGCAAAAGTGGGGTTGGTCACATTGGATACATCGATGATCTGAAGACCTGAGTCCCGATCCGCCACATACGCATAATTGCCGGAAAGGGCGACATTATAAGACCAGCCAGGCGTATTATAACTTCCCACCACTTGAGGACACAAGGACTGTCCCTTCACAGAATGAGGCAAAAACATCATACCTGCTAACAACGCTCCTGGAAGTACTCCCCCCTCTTGCCTACTCACGACAGCTATGGCAGACATTTGAAAAGCAAAGGCTGTTTTGAATGCTGTCTGCCCCAATGTTCCTTTCATCATTGAAATCGCATCAGAAACGGAATTTTGGCCAGGACTCTGACTCCACGAGCGGCCGGTTGATATGAACAAACCACCAAGAACACAAGCCGCGATACCTTTACCTACCCTCCAAGAAGTGCACCCCGAAGTATGAGAGGTAGATACGGGTAGATGAGGACTCTCTAGCTTCAGGCTATTAGCTACAAAGATTATATCTTCATGGTTAACATCGACATAATGACTACCAAAAATTCCTGGCTTGAAATGAACATAAGAGGTTTGATTTTTTCCTTGATCTTCAAGTTTCCAAAATACCCCGAACTCTTCTCTTAGCTGATCAAAGAGCTCATCTCTTGTCTCGAAAGTATCATATCCATACGCATCTACTCTTTGGAGTTTATAGAAAGTTCCAGATTGGCCTTCTCGCAGATCTTCGATCTGCCAGACATCGACCATTTCTTTATCAGCAATCCATTGATCCAACGTCTTTTCGTCAGAAAAAATTATGGTCTCTGTTAACGCCGAATGAAAAGAGAGTTTGCCTTCTTTGGTCACCTCAAGCGTCGCTTTGCATAACGTACAACCAGGTAAATTGTCGCTGATTATCTGGTTTAATGCTCCTGTGGCTAATTGGGTTGTTGCTAGCTGGAGAGAGCCCATCTGCTTGGAGAAGGTATGCCCTGTGCCGGGTGATTCTGACTTCCAGAACGAAACCAGGTATCTTGTTACTAATGATAGCGAATAACTCATGATGTTTCCTCAGTGAACGAAAATAATTTCTCTTAAGAATCTTTAAAGAATATTCAGTTTAGAATGTTCAAATTTTTGCGTCAAAAACTTTCTCTTCTGCATCAAAGTGGTCAAATTTGACCCCATCGACGCCTGGACCTCCTAAGAACCCTCAATTTCTTTGCGTCTTGGCGCCTTTGCGTTGAAAATCTCAGCTGTAAGTTAGCACCATTGGTTACACGAAACTTCTTTCCATAAATCATTCCTTTTATTACACTTAATCCTTTCATTTATAACGAAGCAGGTAAAAAAATGGTTTCTAATAATGATTTCCCTATCGGCGACCTTACATGCCGTCAATACTTTCAACTGATGTCCCCTCCAAAGAAGGAGCGGGATAAAAATGGTGCATTGACAGAGCGCAATGTTACCTGGATCCGACACACGTTCGATCGCGTCACCAATTTCATCCATCAGTTATTCCACGCGATCTTCCATAAGGGTCATCGATGGGAAAATGATAAGACCCTTATGGAGAAGTACAAGGTTGGTTTAAAAGAGATTAAAGAATTCAACCACGAACAGTTCAATGCCATACATCAACTCGGAATCGAGCTCATCTTGCGAAATCCCGAGGAAGACTCAAAAGATATTAACAAGTCCCTTAAAGAACTTGCCAAGTCCCATAAAAAACTTGATTCGAGACCTCTTAATGATGGCAGCTCTAGCGACGACTTCAAAAAAAGGGTTGGAAGAAAAAACTCTTGTACGAAACTTGAAAGAACAGAGCAACTAACTCCTACATTAAGTTCAAAAATCCAAGACCAATGGAAAGAAGAAGAAAAAACAGATTTTGTTAAAAAACGTCGAGAAGAGATAGAGAATACAAAAGCATTGTATGGAAAACAAGTCAGTGAGGACGAAAAGAAAAATCCTGAGCGACATCTTCTAATTAAGAAATATGTTACGGATGGAAAGTTAATAGCCTCAACGAAAGGTGTTGGTTGCGCCTACTACCTAGAATATGGCGCCCTACCGATGTACATATTAAAACCACATGGGGAAAATACCAACTGTCTTCATAATAGAAAATCTGACGAAGATGAAGGCCCCCTCAATACAGCTATAAGCGGCAGGGTCAATCGTATACGAAAATCGATTCCCTTATATTTCGAATCGTTATCCGAAATCCTCTTCTATAAAGTAGCCAAGCACCTTGGATTGCAAGCCCATGTTCCGGAAACTTTTCCGGTAATTGTTAAATCAAAGGCCTTTTTTGATCGAGTCGAAGATCCCCAAAAAAAACCTCGGTGTAAAGAAAAGTTTTGTTCCGCTCAGCAGTTTGCAAAGCACAAAGATTGTTTGCGTGACTGGAAAACAGATGTTAATAACGACCTCAAAGATATCGACAGATTTTCCGTTGGAACAAACATTTTTCTAGACCTACTTTGTGGCAACACTGACCGAACCCCAGAGAACTGCTTAGTGGGTGTAGATAATGAGTTGATCAATATTGATAATGGATTGTGTTTTCCTGAGCACAACGACCAAATTCGGGCTTGCGCTTTGCTCTTGCCTCAGGCGAAAGAGGAATTCGATCCGGTTTTTGTCAAATTGATCAAGAGACTTAGCAATGAAAAAGACCCCTTAGCAAAGGAATTCTTTCACCTCATTGAAGATGCGCAAAAAAAACATGCCGATGTCAACATTAGCAATGACTACGATCGTAGTAAATATTTAAAAGGTGTCATTACAGCATTAGAAGATCGAATTGAAATGATGAAGTGGGCCATAGACCAAAACATGTCGATGCGCGAGGCGGGTTTACGGGTCATCGCTTTACACCACGGGAAAGAATACGCAAAACGTGAGGACCCCATCACAAAAACCGATGTTGCCCCGTTTCATCTCGGCGGAGAAGATGAAAAATGGCCTAAAATCCCCCCCAAACCGGAAACTGAAGAGGAGACTGAAGAAGAGACTGAAGAGGGAACAGACGCTTCTTTTTCTGATAACTGCGGTACAATGGTTGTAAGTGATGGAGCTGAGGAAGGTCCAGATCCATACCAACAAGCGCTTGAATTTACGCGGCCTCCTGGAGAGAGTAATAACGGTGAATAACATAAAACCTCTCGGCTTTATACTATTTTACTGCTGAATATTCTTTTCATTAATTCCATTTTTTAATATACATTTTTTTACGTAAACGATTTCGCTATATTATGGAGGTTTAAAAAAAATGGTTTATAGCAACGGTTTTTCTGTTGGCGACCTTACACCCCTTCAGTATTCCCAATTGATGTCCCCTCCAAGGAACGAAAGGGATAAGAATGGTGACTTGACAGACCGCAATATTACCTGGATCCGACACACCTTTAATCACGTCATCATGTTCATTCATCGCTTGTTCCACGCGATATTCAAGGATCATCAATGGAAAAATGATCAGACATTACTAAATAAATTTCAGGCTGGATTAGAAGAAATCGGAAAAAATATCACACAAGAAACTTTCGACCAAGTGCACCGCCTCGCAAAAGAGTTAATCTTGCGGAATCCCAAGATTTCGACAAGGGAAATTAACAATAAACTTGAGGTTTATAACAAGTCAATTCTTCAGGGACCAGACTGTAAAAAACGCCAAATTGGAAGAAAAGACACCGAAAAAATAAAATGGCAAAGAAAGGTCAAACAAAATTCTGGTCAACAAATCCTTAAGGACACTGAGACTGAAAATGCAAAAAAACGTCAAGAAGAGATAGACAATACAAGAGAATTGTACAGGCCTCAAGTCGTGGACGATGAAAAGAAAAATCCAGAGCGGCATTGTCTGATTAAAAAATGTGTGGAGGATGGAGAATTAAGACCCTCTTCAGAAGGGGTGGGTTGTCTCTACTATCTCAAATATGGCGGCAATCCGATGTATATGGTAAAACCACATGGGGAAAATACCTTCTGTCTTCATAATAGAAAATTACAAGGTGGCACTTCTCTCTCTACAGATACAAATGACAATATTATACGTGTACGAAAATCGATTCCTTTATATTTCGAGTCATTATCTGAAATCCTCTTCTATAGGGTAGCCAAGCTCCTTGAATTGCAAGCCTATGTTCCAGAAACCTTTCCAGTCATTATTAATTCAAATAAATTCTATGTCAAATCCTCCAGGAAGAAAATCAGGATTGGAACTACACGCTCCCAAAGTTCTAATCCCAAAGAAAAATTTTGTTCCGCTCAGCAATATGTAAAAAACCAAGACCGTTTACATGAATGGAACAATGATCCTGAAAAAAAAATCAAGGATATCAACAACGTCTCCGTTGAAGCAAACATTTTTCTAGACATGCTTTGCGGCAACACCGACCGGTTCTCAAAAAACTGTTTAGTGGACGAAGACAATAAGCTGATCAATATTGACAATGGATTGTGTTTTCCTGAGCGCAACGACGAAATTCGGTGTTGTACTTTACTCCTGCCTCAGGCGGAAGAGAAATTTCATCCAGATTTTATCGAATTGATCAGCAGACTTAGCGATGAAAAGGATCCATTGTCAAAGGAATTATTTCATCTCATTGAAAATGCGCAAAGGAAACATGCTGATGTCAATCTTCGCAGCAATGATAGCGATCCTGCTACTTACACTAACAATGTCATCACAGCGTTAAGAGATCGAATTGAAATAATGAAGTGGGCTGTGGATCAAAAATTGACAATGCAGGAAGCAGGCCTACGGGTCTTCGCTTTGCGTTTTGGAACAGATTATGCAAAACGAGAGGACCCCTTCACTAGATACGATGTTGCCCCGTTCCATCTCAGCATCGGCAATAATAGTGAAAAATGGCCTAACCCCCCTCCTCCCAAGCAGGAAACCAGTAGGGAACCTGAAATAGAAGAACAAAAAGAAGAAGTAAGCCCTCCTCTGACTGGCAGTGACAGTGACAGCATAAAAACATTTGTTGTACACGATCAAGTACCCCTCCAAAATTGAGGCTGAAAAAATAATGGAAGAACAAAAACTATTAAGGAGGCTAGAAGAAATAACCTTTACATTTAGGCTGTTATAGCTCTTCAGTTGCGAGGCGCAAATCTGCAGTCAACTTATTAGTTTCCAAAGATTTGCAACAAAGCAAGTGAAGATGA
>JAAKFP010000102.1 GCA_011065005.1 Chlamydiota bacterium
CCGGCGCTACCGCGCCTAATAATTCATCCCTCTTTATATTCTCAAAGTTTAGAAAAGGAAGAGGATATCAATATTAATTTTTGTCGAGAAAAACTTATGTAGAACTGCAAGGACAAGTCCCCGGACTCCTAAATTTTATGCATTTTTGTGATGAGCCTCATCTCTTGATTTTGATTGAATATATAATCCATTTCCTATATAATAATTCATCCAATGTAACTATGGGTTATTAATGAAAAGTATTGTAAAGAAAAAAAGTGAACCGGGTCTCTGGTTAGAAGATACTCCAATCCCCGAAATTAATGAGGAAGAAGTTCTCATTAAAATTCGGAAAACATCCATTTGCGGAACAGATCTTCATATTTACCGTTGGAACGACTGGGCGCAAAAAAATGTAGCGGTCCCAACAGTTGTAGGGCATGAATTTGTAGGAGAAATCGTTAAAGTTGGACGTGATGTAAAACAGTTCAAAGTTGGCGACCGCGTAAGTGGTGAAGGACACATCACCTGTGGGACATGTCCTAACTGCCGCAAAGGGCTAAAACATCTTTGCAGTCACACCCAAGGGATCGGATACCACAAACCTGGTTGTTTTGCGGAGTACTTCTGCCTGCCCGCCCAAAATGTCTTCCGCCTCCCCGATTTCATATCAGACGACATCGCCTCAGTTTTCGATCCTTTTGGTAATGCTGTTCACACAGCTCTGACTTTTGAACTCGTTGGCGAAGACGTCCTCATCACAGGAGCAGGTCCCATAGGAATTATGGCTGCAGCCATTGCTAAGAAGGCCGGAGCACGAAAAATCGTTGTCACCGATATCAACGACTACCGTCTCCAGTTGGCAAAGAATATGGGAGCTACAGATGTGATCAACGTCAAAAAAAGTTCTCTACAAGATGTTATGCCTGACTTAGACATCGAACACGGCTTCACAATTGGGATGGAAATGTCCGGCAATCCTCAAGCTTTTTCTTCCATGCTAGAAACAGCACAGCATGGTGCTCAGATCGCCCTTTTGGGGATACTCCCCCCAGGTACGGTGATCGATTGGGATCTTGTCATTTTTAAGATGCTAACGTTGAAAGGAATCTATGGAAGAGAGATTTTCACGACCTGGTATCAAATGGTCAATCTCATCGAAAGTGGTCTAGATTTACAGCCAATCATCACTCACGAATTTAAGCCTGAAGAGTTCGAAAAAGGGATCGAACTCATGAAATCTGGTAACTGCGGGAAAGTGATTCTCAATTGGTCTTAGCTTGACTTTGCAAGATTTTTGAACTCATCTGCAAAGAGAGACTTCACCCAGCTAAATGTATAACTTATTTTTGCACAGTTCCTTAGAACAAAAAAAAACGGCACCAAACGGTGCCGTTCATAAAGTTCTGTACTTTAAACCTCAGGAGAAGCTTCCTTACTACCCGTCGCTTTCTCAGGTATTAACCCAAGAATAGGCTTTGCATAGATTGTACCTTTGCCAAGCTGAGCTTGAGCTTGTGCACGATTCCAGCCACTAAAATCGACTCCATTCTGTTTATCATCAGCAATTTTCTGAATGTTACCGGCCATACGGAACGCATCATACATTCCTGAGATAATAACTAAACCAATGATGGCACCCACAGGTCCGGCAAAAAAAGAAGCCACAGCTGTGACAATTGCCAAAGCCACAATAGCAATTTTTGCTATATTGCATGCTTTACCTAGCCTCTTTGGGTCTTCGATTTTACTTGGATCTGAGAACACACTTTTAATATCTGAACCTAAGGCTTTTAAGTCATTAATTACACCACTCATTTTATAACCTCCATAAGATTAATATTTGTTAACTGAGCATACCATAGAATGATACACCAAACAAGAATAGAAATCAAAAATCTTAATATAATATTAATATGTAAACATAATATTTTAAATCCGTCGGGAATTAAACAGGACAATCAAACTGCTGGCCACCATGGCTGCAGCTGAAAAGATGGGAGAAAGATACCCACTGACAGCCAATCCGATACCGATCAGGTTGTAAAAGAAGGCCCAGAACAAATTTTGATAGACAATTCTATGACCCTTTGCAGCTAGAGATCGAATCTTGGGAACAACTTGCAACCGATCGGTCGTCAGCATGATATCTGAGACCTGAATAGAGATATCTGTAGCCGTAACAACGGAAATTCCGATATTAGAGCCCGTCAAGGCAGGAGCGTCATTGATTCCATCTCCCATCATGCAGACAACCTCTCCGTTTTTTCTCAAATTGTCGATATAGTCCCTTTTCTCGAGAGGTGAACATTTAGACTTCCACTCATCAAAACCGCATAGTCTTGCTACAGCCTGAGTAGAAGGTTCAGCATCGCCAGAAAGTAGGACGGTTTTAACAGGCTTTAACGAAGCGACAACTTCTTTTGCATGATCTTTGATCTGATCTCCAAGCGTTAGACAGGCAAGAATTCGATCATCTTTCGCAAAAAACACCACCGTAACCACCTGATCAATCACTTCTGTCACATGTATAGGATTGTTAATCTCTTTTTGTCGCATAAACTCTGTCGATCCCAAATAGTAAAAATTCCCGTTATCCTCCCCTTGGATACCCTTACCGGCGAACTCTTCGATATTTTCCAATTTCACTCCCCTCTCCACAATGGCCTGCGAAATAGCACAGGCAACCGGATGGTTCGACTGTGAAGCCAAACCTTTTAGGACTCTTCTCTCTTCGGTTGATAGGGAAGACAGACCTTCCAGCACATGAAATTGTCCTTCGGTGATTGTTCCTGTTTTATCAAAGATGAATACTGTTTCCTTTCCAATAAGTGTGAGACACCCCCGGTTACGAACAATGGCACCAAGGTTTGCCAAACCATTCAGGATTTGCGATTCCGCCAAAGGAGCAGCAATTCCAATCGCACAGGGACAGGAGATCAAGAGAACAGATACAGCTCTCACCACACTTGACTCTATAAGGTTTCCATTCCAAAAGGATATCATTGCTGTAAGCGCCGCGATGACCATAACCAGAGGCACAAACCATGGGACAATGGTATCAACAGCTCTCGTGTATACTGTTTTATGACTGATATCCTGTTCGACCATTGTGAAAATCTTGTGAAGCGCGGTTTCCTCTCCGGTAGCGGTCACACGATAGGCAAGGCACCCTTGACTGAGAATCGTTCCGCCCAAAACGGCGCTTCCATTTTCTTTGCGAACAGGGATCGCCTCACCTGTCATCACAGACTCATCGCACGATCCTTTCCCTTCCACGACGACACCATCAAGAACAATTTTTTCTCCATTGAAGGCGAGCAGAATGTCTCCATGATCGATCTCCTTAATCGAAACAAACTTTTCCGATCCATCCTCAAAACGTTTTCGTCCCCGTTTTGGAATCGCCCTCGAAATTCGCAGTAGAGAATCTTTTGCTGAAAATTTCGCTTTCGATTCAATGATCTTTCCCAAAAGCACAAAAGTGATGATCACAGACATGGAATCGAAATAGACGTGTTTCCCCCCTTGGAAAAGCTCATATACTGACAAACCAAATGCCGTGGAGATTCCCATAACGATCAATGCTTCCATCCCCAGTATCCCTACTTTAAATCCCGTCCAAAATCTTCGTAGAATCGGCACCGCACAATATCCCACGACTGGAAGGGAAGCAGCAAAGGAAAGCCAGACAAAGAGTTTACTGTATCCGGTGTCATCATAGGTGAAATAGGTTGCGTATATGGGATAGGAAAACATCATGATATTCAAAGAGAAGAAAGCCGCTACGATAAAACGAAGATAGAGATCGGAACTCATAGCTTTTCGCTCTACGCTCTGGAATATTAAAGGGGAATATCCTAGCTTTCGAATCAGTTCGAAAATCTTATCCTTAGAAATATGCCTTGGAGAGTACTCTATAGATCCAAGGTCTGTCGCGTAGTCAATGACACAGTTTTTTACCCCTTTCTCCTGAAGGAGAGTCAGTCTAATGACCTCTGCGCACGAAGGGCACCAAAGGCCCTCCACTTCGATATGAATTTTCTCAAGTTCCTCATCGGGAGTTTTGCACTGTTTTTGCCGTATTTGTTCCAGAAGAACCGGATTTGAAATCAACCCAGAGCGTACTGCTTGCTGGAAAAGGGGGTTATCTCTGAAATTTTCACACTCATTTCGTACTGAAAGGATATTAAAGACCGCCTGGCATCCCACGCAGCAAAAAGCATGGCTTTCATCGAGTATAGGGTGCTTAGACACCTTGCAAGCACAGAGGGTACATATACCTCTGTTATTGTTCTGCACGATCTTTTCTGTTTGCATGTATTCTCCCTATAATACCCCGCAACAACGGTCCCAATGGCGTCAATTTAAGGTGGAATTTTCAACGCAAAGACGCCAAGACGCAAAGAATTTAGGCTCTTCTTTGCGCCTTTGCGTCTTTGCGTTTAATTTTATTTCTTAAGCTGACCATTGACAACGCCCCCCTGTGCATAAAAACTCAAATATGTTATAATCTAAATAGGAAATAACACAAAGTAAGTAGTTTCATGAAATTACCCTTGGCATATTACGGAGATCCAATGCTCCGAAAGAAAGGTGTTGCTGTTGAAGTCATCGATGACGAAATTCGACAACTGGTCAGAGATATGGTCGATACAATGATTGAACACAACGGCATTGGTTTAGCAGCACCACAGGTGCATCGCTCCCTTGACATTTTCATCACAGCTGCTCCCAATAAACAGCCGGATGGTAGCTGGAAGCCTGGGGAACTTCGCGTTTTTATTAATACGAAGATTTTGTTTGTAAGCGAAGAGAAGGAATCTACATCAGAAGGCTGCTTATCCATTCCCACACTTTATGCCGAAGTAGTGCGACCTGTTAAAATCAGAATCCATGCAACAGACCTTGACGGAAACGAATTTGAAGAAGAATTTTCAGGGCTTGAAGCCCGCGATATCTTGCATGAGAATGACCATGTCAATGGTGTTCTTTTTGTCGATCGGATCCAAGGAAAAGAAAGAAAAGAGATCGAACCCAAATTGCGGGAAATCAAAAAGACATATTATCAAAAAAAGTGATCATTCGGTCTCTTCGATCATTGGTAGTTCCCCTTCCGAAACCTTTGTGTGTCCCACTGCCGCTGTCCAAGCGGAAAGCAAAACACAGCTAATAAGAAAAATTGCTGCCAACCAAGCAGTGAATTTCTTGAGCACATCAGCTGTTGCAGTTCCAAACAGGGAGTCCGTGGTATCTCCACCAAAAGAAGCTCCTAATCCTGTGCTTTTGCTCTCTTGGATAAGGATCACAAAGCATAGCAAAGCACATAAGAACATAAAAATAATAATTGCTGAAAAATATATAAAACTCATTTTTATCCTAAATTTCGACGTTTATAGTCTGATAGTTCACAATTTGCAAAAAAGTATCTGCAGAAAGCGATGCCCCTCCCACGAGGGCGCCATCGATATCGGGTTGATCCATCAAAGAACGAACATTGTCTGGCTTGACAGAGCCTCCATAAAGAATAGGAACAAGAGAGGCGGTCTCCTCCCCCCACTTTTTAGAGATAAAATTTCGACAAAATTGATGCATCTCCTGTGCTTGTTTTGGAGTCGCGGTATGTCCTGTTCCAATGGCCCAGACTGGCTCATAAGCAATGACCATACTCTTTAATTGCTCATCCGTTACCTCTGCCAAACTTTCGGAAAGCTGTTGCTCTAAAACTTGCTCTGTTTCCCCTTTTTCCCGCTCCTGAAGAGTTTCTCCGACACAAAGAATTGGCTGAAGCTTATCCACAAAAGCTTGTTTAACCTTCTTGTTGACAAATTCACTACTCTCTCCAAAAACGTGTCTCCGCTCTGAATGCCCCAGGATAACAAACCGAGCGCCTGCATCTTTCAACATCTTGCCAGCGATCTCACCAGTAAAAGCCCCTTCGCTTGCATCGTTCATGTTCTGGGCCCCAATGACAACAGATGTTCCCTGACATCGATCCGCGACAGGTTTAATAGCAGTGAAAGGAACAGCCAAATATACAAGGCTTGGGATGTTACTCACTGCTGGTGCCAGAGTCTGCACAAACTGTAGTGCTTCATCGATCGTTTTATACATTTTCCAGTTGCCAGCGATGATTGTGGGTCGAGTTGTCTTTGCCATAAATAATATTCCTCTTTAAATTTCAGTGAAATCATAACCCCTTTTTTAACAAAACTCAAGAAAAAAGCGCTTTATTTGCACTATTCACCACCACTCAGCCCACCAATTGAAGAGTCAAGTTCCTGATAGAGATCTCTCCAGGAAATAGCTTTTACTCCCTCCCCTAACACTTGAGGATTTGATACGCGGCAGACAACAAACCCTTTCTTTGCCTGAGGATAGTCTCGCAAAAAAAGCGTGAGGTGCTTGGCATCTCGTGGCGAAGGTGAATCAGTCCATTTTACCTCAATAGGCAATAAGCAATCTTTCCACTTCAACAACCAATCTACTTCCGGCCCACGTGTATCTCTCCAAAAATGCAGAGAGATTTTATTTTCTTGTAAACGAGACCATCTAATCAACTCTAGCCCTATAAATTGTTCAAAAAGTGATCCCAAATAATTTTGTGGGAGTGTCGGTTGTTCCTGTGCGGCAAGACGACGTAACCCTAAATCAAAAAACAAGTATTTTGGTGACTTTACTAATTTTTTACGAGTGAGACTGTTCGTAAAAGGCTCAACTCGCTCAGCTATTAAGCAATCCTCCAAAATTTGATAATATGAACTAATTGTTGTTCGAGCGACTCCAACATCTTGAGAAATCTTGTCGAAATTAACGATATTTCCCGACTCAATAGCCGCTAAACGCAGAAAGTTTTCAAAAGCTCCGATATCGCGAACCAAAGCCTCAGACCTTACTTCATCCTCTAAATAAAGGCCGACATAGGACTCCAGCTCTTCCTCTCGAATTGAACGATTTCTTTCAAGTCTAATGGAGGGAAGAGAACCATACAAAATAAAGTCTTCAACTTTTGGTAATGGTTGACCTAGCTCATGGATTGTTAGTGGGTCCAACCGTAGCTGGATTAAACGCCCTGGTAATAAATTAACATGCTTTCCATGCTTTAGTTTTCGTGCAGAAGATCCCGTTAAGATAAATTGCCCGAGCTTTTTGTCGATCAAATACTGTACACCATCCATAAGAGAAGGGACTTTTTGAACTTCGTCAATAATGACAAGAGGAGGTTTTCCATTCTGATGATTTAATGCTTTCACTTCGCGGATGAGTTGATCAGGATCAGCCTCATACTGTCGTCGAATTTTTGAAAACAAAAGGGTAATTTCAAGATCTGCTGAATATTGACTTATTAAGGTTGTTTTTCCTGTTTGACGAGGCCCTAAGAGTAAGACGCTCTTTCCTCTTTTAATGATATTATCAAGCTTTTCTTTTAGAGTTCTTTTTAAAAATTTCATAGTTATGCGCCGGAATATTGTTCCCTTAAACTCGATTTTCCGGGAATATCGTGTTTAAGTCAACGATTTTCCTCAGAAATCGCTGGGCTCAGCGGTGAATTATGCAAGCCCCAGCCATTTCCAGCAAAAAATAAATATTACAGGACAAACGCGATAGGAAGGATAAATAGTCATTATCCTGTTTATCCTTCCCATCCTGTAATACTTATTTATCCAAGAGACAAAAAAAACCGTATTCGTTCCCGTGTATGTATGTGTGCCCGTGCACGATGCCAATTCTTCATCTACTATGCAAAGCTCCATAATGAAACGGTGAATCGTCTGTGGCCGATAGGCAAGATGCCCCGACCCATTCTCGAACATCTACTAAACACGAATGTCACTGAGTGACATTGAAGATAAGGGTAACTCTTGTCTTTTCCGCCCCCTTGCTGTATGCTTTACCTTAAACACTGATTTTCACGGTAAAAATGGACCCTAATACTAATCTTTTGATCCACAATGAATTAGAAAAAATCCGCCTACTCGCTGAGTATGTCTGGATTTTTTCTAACCCATTGTAAATCAAAAT
>JAAKFP010000103.1 GCA_011065005.1 Chlamydiota bacterium
CTGCCCCTTCATGAAGTTTTAGGTGATTGGAACCATATTGCGCAAGCTTTGGCAGAAAGATCTCGAATTAGGATGCCACAGTTATTTAATCAATTTGATGGCTAAAACAAGTTAGCGCTTATGGGGGATAAGCCCTGGGGATAAGAGGGTAACCTCGGGGATAAGCCCAGAAGGCAAGGGGTTAAATGCTATACCTAAGGGGTTCCCAGAGCTGCCTGAGAAATTGAGGCTTCAGATTCTCGGTTTGGGTCATAGAATCCCTGATCCTGAGGAGTTTAAAGAAATCATCAAGAAACTTTGTTCTTTGGCTCCGCTTAAGAAGCCAGAGTTGGCAAATATTTTAAACCGGACTGCGGATCATCTTCGAAAGCACTACCTGTCAAAAATGATACAATCAAAGGAGCTTGTTTACCTTTTTGATGACCCCGCCCATCCACAGCAAGCCTATAAAACCCCGAAGGATGAGAGGGAATGAAAGCTATTCTTCTCGCTCGAGTCTCTTCGCGAGAACAGCAAGAGGGACATATGTTTTTATGAATATCGGGTCTTTGATTTCTATTTTCCATGTTCAGTTCGTTAATAAGGGTCTGATAGGCTGTTGTTTGAAATAGGTTGTTTTTTGAAAAGCAATTTTTCGATTCAGACCATAGATCATTAAGTTTATGTGAATAGGACTGGTATTTGAAGTCTGGATCGGACTTCAAAAGCAAGCTTTTCAAGTATTTTTCTATGGAGTGAGGAGCCATCCAAAGTGATGTGCCTTCTGATATTCCACAGTGTGATAATAGGACAAACGAGATAAAGTCGCTATCGGCCAATAGGAGTAATTGCTCCCATGTTGTTTCCATTTCTCTTTTGTTGAAATATGTGTAGGCCATTTTGTCGACGTTTTCTCTATTCAGTTAAAGCGAGGGGTCAGAGCTCCAATTCCAATTTGGAAGAGCATAATCAAATTGGACTTGGAGCTCTGACCCTTAGGTTGCCAACAAGGGGGGAGTCCAGAGGGTCTTCGACCCTTTGGCGGGGGTTTTTAGGGGGCAGAGCCCCCTAAATGGAGGTGGAGAGAATCGAACTCTCGTCCTAAGCAAACTCCATACTGACCGCTACATGCTTAGTGCTCTGAGGTTAGACTAGTCACCATGTAGAACACGACATTATGACTAGCTTACTTCATTTAATCTCGATGGGAGACCCTAGAAGCGGTCGGATTTCACATCACACCAAGAAAATGACGATAGACCCCAAAACCCTTGGTCTAGTTTCAGGCTATCGGGCCTCTTAAGCGGTTAGGCTTAAGCTGCAACTGCAACTGGAGTGGAATCAACTTGAGTTCCAGGGAAATCAAGAATTTTTTCGCCTCTAGCTACTTTAACACCGTTATTGGCATTTAATTGTTTTACCGGTTTTTTATAGAGGCCAACCGATATCCTCTGCATGCAATCAATACTTTATTTCCTAGTCGAAACCAATACACCCCCGTAAGTTGTCATTTCTCTCTTTCTTTACACCAATATTATAGCATAAAAGGGTTTTCAAAACAAGTGGACTTTTCAAGCCCTCGAGGGTATAATCTTTTGTTTTTGGTCGAATGATTAGAGGGAAACGATGTTCGAAGAAATCAAGAAGGAGACTTTTGACGAAAGGGAAAAGCGTGTTTTAGCGTTTTGGCAGGAGGAAAAGGTCTTTGAGAAGTCTGTAGAAGAGCGAAAAGATCATCCCCATTTTGCCTTTTATGATGGACCTCCTTTTGCGACAGGTCTTCCCCACTATGGACATTTTCTTGCGGGTACAATCAAAGATGTCGTGCTGCGTTACAAGACGATGAAAGGGTTTTACGTTCCGAGGCGCTTTGGTTGGGACTGTCATGGGTTGCCTGTAGAATACGAAGTGGAAAAGGAGAAGGGAGTTTCAGGCGCAAAATCCATTGAAGAGTATGGTATTGATCAGTTTAACGAAGCGTGCCGCAGCATTGTTTTCCGCTATAGCAAAGAGTGGAAAGAGCAGGTCCAACGGATGGGTCGTTGGGTGGATTTCAACCAAACATACCGAACCATGGACATGTCCTTTATGGAGTCGGTGTGGTGGGTATTTAAACAACTTTATGATAAGGGTCTTGTCTACAAGGGTTACAAGGTGATGCCTTTCTCAGCAAAGCTGGGGACGCCATTATCAAACTTTGAAGCGGGGGAGAACTACAAAGAAGTCGATGACCCCTCCTTGACTCTCTCTTTTCCTCTTGTGGATGATTCCGATACACAGCTCCTTGCCTGGACGACAACCCCTTGGACGCTTATCTCCAACTTGGCTATCATGGCAGGTCCGGATGTGGATTATGTCAAAGTCAAAGATATTTCCAATGGAAAGAATTACATTCTGGCGAAAGAGTGCCTCCCAACGTACTACAAAAATGAAGATGAGTATGAGATTGTTTCTAGATTAAAAGGAAAAGATCTTGAGGGGATGCGTTATAAGCCTTTATTCGACTACTTTGCCGACAGAGCGCAAGCGGGAGCCTTTCGTGTCATCATGGAAGAGTCTGTCGAATTGGAAGAGGGAACAGGCCTCGTTCATTCGGCTCCTGCCTTTGGTGAGCTGGATTTTTATGCCTGCAAGAGGGAAGGGATAGAGTTAGTTTGTCCGGTGGATAACAATGGACAGTTTACAAACGAAATTCCAGAGTATGCCGGAAAGTTTGTGAAAGATGCTGACAAAGAGATCATCAAAAGACTCAAAGAATCAGGTCGCGTTGTTCATCACGGAACCTGTCATCACCGGTACCCCTTTTGTTGGCGTTCTGATACTCCGCTGATCTACAAGGCTGTGAGCACTTGGTTTGTGGCGGTAGAAAAAATTAAAGAAGCGATGGTCGCTAATAACGAGAAGATCCATTGGATGCCGAAACATTTGAAGCACGGTAGATTTGGAAAGTGGTTGGAGGGTGCCCGCGATTGGGCGATTAGCAGGAACCGCTATTGGGGGACACCGATTCCTCTTTGGATTGCTGAAGATGGAGAGATCGCGGTGATCGGCAGCATCAAAGAGTTGGAAGAAGCTACAGGAACGGAGATTACAGACCTGCACCGGCACTACATCGATCAGCTCTCTTTTGTTCGCAATGGGAAAACGTTCACCCGTATTCCAGAAGTTTTCGACTGTTGGTTTGAATCGGGCTCCATGCCATATGCTCAAAATCACTACCCTTTTGAAAACCGGGAACTTTTTGAAGAGATATTTCCTGCAGACTTTATCGCTGAGGGGTTGGATCAGACACGTGGTTGGTTTTATACTCTGACAGTGCTCTCAACAGCACTTTTCAATAAGCCGGCCTTCAAGAACGTGATCGTCAACGGAATTCTTTTGGCAGCCGATGGTACTAAGATGTCAAAGCGTTTGCAGAATTATCCCGATCCCATGGAAGTGGTCCACAAATATGGCGCGGATGCCATTCGCTTATACATGATGCATAGCGGTGCTGTTCAAGCTGAAGATCTGCGTTTCCAAGAAAAAGGGGTTGAGCTGGTACTCAGACAGATACTTATTCCCTTTTGGAATGCTTACAGCTTTTTCATTACCTATGCCCGTATCTATAACTGGAAACCGTCGGAGGAGTACCCAAAACCAAAAGCTGTCATCGATAAATGGATGCTCTCGATGGTGAATAAACTGACCGCACAGATTGAAAATGGTATGGATGATTATAATCTAAGCCAAGCTGTCGAACCGTTTGTAGGTTTTATCGGCCAGCTGACAAACTGGTATATACGCCGCAGCCGCCGACGTTTCTGGGCTGAAAAAGCTTCACAGGATCGCGATGAAGCTTTTGCGACGCTGTATTGCGTGCTTTTGAGTTTAACAAAAGTTGCTGCACCTTTTGTTCCCTTTCTCAGCGAGGCGATCTATCGGAATTTGCGCAGTGAAACCATGCCAGACTCTGTCCATCTTTCCAACTACCCTGTCTATCATTCCGAAAGCCGTGATGAGAAGCTGGAAGAGGAGATGTTTGCTGTGCAGAAAACGGTCAGCTTGGGGCACTCTTTACGAAAAGAACACAAAATCAAAGTGCGGCAGCCGCTTCCTGCAGTGCATATTGCTTCGGCAAATCCGAAGGTTTTGGATTTTCTTCGAGACCAACAGCATCTCATTGCTGAGGAATTGAATGTGAAAAATGTCGAATTTTCCTCAGAGGAAACCGACTTTGTTCAACTCAAAGCAAAACCCAACTTCAGAGTCCTAGGAAAAAAAGTTGGAAAGCTGATGAAAGCTACTCAAGAAGCGATTCATCATTTCGATCAACACCAGTTGGAGGCTCTCCTTAATGGGGATCAGGTCGTCATCAATCTAGAAGGGGAAGAGATTGTCCTCACTTCCGATGACGTAGAAGTGGATAGAACGGTACATGAGGGGATGGTTGCTGCCAATGAAGGGGAGATCACCATCGCTCTGGATACAACCTTGAATGAAGAACTTCTCGAAGAGGGATTGGCTCGAGAGCTTGTTAACAAGATTAACACAATGCGCAGAGATGGGGGCCTTGACGTTTCCGATCGAATTCATGTTCAAATGCAGACAACAGATCGAGTTCGTTCTTGCTATGAAAAATTTGGAAACTATATCAACAACGAAATCTTAGCTGTTTCGGTCGACTATGGGGATTATAAAGGAACCGAATGGGACCTAAATGGTGAGCCGACGACGATCCTGATCACAAAAGCTAAGGTATAATTTTTTTATTTCTCTTTCTTCTCTGGGTCTCTGTGTCTCTGTGTTCTTACCCTCTATTTTTCTCCTTCCTCACTCAGGAAAGATTCTTGTCGACATACGCTTTCTATGTAGTACATACCACGTGATGAATATTGCAAGGGCAATGAGCCAAACGATCAGTCGTGGTAGAGTAAGAAATGGATATGCTGTTTGTGGAGGGGCGCCCCAACGATCCCCTGGGGGCCATATGAGGAAACTCGGGGCTCCACGGATGTTGTCTTCAGGGGCAAATCCAAAGACACGACTGTCTGCACTCATGGCATGGTTATCACCAAGGACAAGATAACGTTTTTCGGGAATGGTGAGGCCGAATTTTCTTATGAATTCGATGTCATAGTTGCCATTCTTCAGAGGCGGACCCCGGTCTGTAAAGGCAAGGTAGGGATTGCTTGAGGTAGACTGTCGTTCCTTTCCTTCTTCTTTTTGAAGGAACTGTATGAGGGTGGAATCCTCTTTAGTAAGGATCGGGGCTCCCATGAGGTAAAGGTCACTATTGCGAAAATAAGCATAGCGGTGTGGGTAATATCCTTGCGAGAAAGCGCGGGCTTCGTTTTTCGAAAAATCGATTCCCTTATTGAATAGCTCTTGTACTCGGGATGCATCGCGACGAAGAAGTGGGTGTGTTTCGGGAAGTTGAGAAGTTTTTCCTTTCCAACCTACTTGTTCGGCTTTTCCATGGTAAATTTCATATGTTCCATCCGGAACGTCTGAAAAACGGGCGTTGCCGCTGTAGGGGGTGCTACCCTCAATGTTGTAACGGTGTGCGCTTCCATTCTTTACGATAAATCGAGAGGTATACATGTTGTCCATGATTGCATCGAGATGTTTCTGCTGCAAAGGTATGATGGTTTCCAGTGCGGGAACGTGAATGCCGTATTGATGCCTATCTTGAAATAACTGTGGAGGGGGATAGGTCAAATTGGGTGTGTGACGTAACTGGAGGTAAAGAACTCCCTCTTCAAGGTCTCGAATGTCAACGTCTGTGTAGTTTTCTACCTGTTTTTTTGTTAGCAATCTTGCCATGGCGAAATTGCCCATACCCCAAAAGTCTCCGAAACTACGAATTTCTTCCTTCGCTTTTGTCGATTCAAAAGACTGATCCTTGATCCACTCTTTCCCATTGAAAATCTCTCCCGTTGGAGTGCCGAATCTTTTAAAAAAGACTTTGCCGACAGGGAGATTCATATGCTTGAAGAGAACCTGGTTCTGGGAAGGGAAGGAGATGTCCCCCTCAAAAGTAAGGAAAGGGATATGTTCGAGTTTTTCCATCCAGGGGTCGTTCAATAGCTCTTCTAAAGGATTGCCTTCCGCGTCGATTCCATATATTTTTCCCCCATAAAAATATAGGGAGTCTCCAGGTTTGCCTATAAGCCGTTTTATGTACCGTTTTTTGTAGGGAATAAAACCGAAGTAGGTTGTGTTTTGGTCGGGCAAAGGGATGTTGTCACCAGTAATGATCACCACACCTGTTCGACGGACGAGGTCCGAGTCGAAGTAGAAGTGTTTTGCTTTTAGAGGTACATTTAGTCCGAATGCTGTTTTTGTCACGGTAAGATGGTCCTGTTCCCTGAAGGAAGGGCGCATCGACCCTGTAGGGATTTCGTATGGCTCAAACCAGACCTGCCTGACGATCGTGGCAATGATTAATGCCAAAATAATAGCTACACCAATTTCAATCACATACTCGAAAGTGGTTTTTTTGAAATGTTGAAGGGAAAATTCTTCTGCCTGACGAGCTAGTGAATCTGCTCTCGTGCGGTCTTTGTCGAAGACAGCTTTTTCTAGTTGTTTAAGGTTGTCTTCAAACTGGGATTTCAAATTTTGCGAAAGGTTTTTCCCTTTTTTCTTAAAAGAAGAATAACACCAGTGAAGAGCGCGACGTGACTTTCTTAAACTATAGAGATGTGCCATGAGATTGCATTAACCCAATTTGTAAAACAGTTCATTGTAAGAAAAAAAAACCAAATAGCAAACATTTCCTTCATCAAGGGGCGTTGTTACATTCATCACCACCGAGCTCACAGAAAAAACATGAGAGAAATTGATGAGTCATTTGTTTCTTCTCATATCCTCTCTGTGAGCTCTTGTGGTCTCAGTGGTGAATTATACAACAAGGCCTTATCGGGGCAGAGGGCGAGGTGATGCGAGTTCGCGCCCGGAGTCAATGATTCGAACTTTTGCTTTCCCAAGCATTCCATGGATTTCTAGCCAGTATGGGAAATAGGCGGGGTATTTATGACTATCTTGTGGGACGTAGACGATAATGAGCTTACCAGAAAGGTCCGTGGAATCCTTGGGCCAGCGGGTGCGCCACGCTTCGAAAGTAGCATCTCTTACGACGTTTCCTTCAAAGACCATCTTTGGTGCCCATAAGCGCCTATTGTCGTGAACGGCTTCTGTAGGGGGGGGGCCGACTTTCTTCAGCTCTCTTTGCGGTATTTTCATCATACGAAGATTTAAAAGCTTTGAGAGAAAATTATTCTCTTCAGACATGTGGCACCAAGAATTTTTTGTGTACGAGAAAATGTTGCGCATTTCTCCCGATGATTTGTCTATGGTATAGACAACCCACGAAGTGTTTCCGGGGGCGCCATTTTGAACCCACTGTTTCCATCCCCGCCATTGCTGGTTGTTGTATTGCAGCCTTGCAGCAGGTATCGTAATCTCTTCTATGGATATGCTGTTTTCAGACTTTTCTTTTACGATGAGGGCCGTGTATGTTTTGTCAATAGCTGTGACAATGTAATCGCCAACTTCAGCAGACTGAAGTCTATCTCTCAAGAACATGGCGCCTTCAGCATGAAAAGGAAAGAATGTTCCCAATAGGAAGAGGAGGCATGGAAAGAGATATTTAACGAAGCTAGAGATACTTTTCATAGTAACCATCAGAACAATGTGATATAGCAAAGTGTATCACAAGTATTCTGGCAACTCCATAGAAATTATCGGCAGTTCCCGCTAAGGAACTGTGCAAGTTATTTTTGTACGGTTCCTAAAGACAAATATTACAGGATAAATCATGATGAGCAGGATGAATACTTATCCTGTCCATCATGTTTATCCTGTAATATTTATTTTTTTAGCGGGAATGGCTGCGAAATCAGCCGCTCCCACTGAAGCAACTTTCTTATTGTTAATGATTTATTTACCACCGAGAGCACAGAGAACACAGAGAATGGAAAAATTTCGGGGTTTATTAAAAATAGACCCTCTCATAAAACCTCAAATTTCTCTCT
>JAAKFP010000104.1 GCA_011065005.1 Chlamydiota bacterium
TTTTGGTTCATAACCACTTACAATGGAGGGTCACATTCCCATACGGTGAAGGGGCCCTCCATTGTAAGCGGTTGTGGGCCAAAAGATTGTGCTTAGAGATCGTTTTCAACTGCGTTTTTTAGGATGATAAACCCTGTTCGGCTTTGTTGCGTAATTCACTACAGAGCTTGATGAAACTGCAGCAATTCCCGCTGGAAATTTCACCACAGAGCTCACAGAGAGCACAGAGAGAAATTTGAGGTTTTATGAGAGGGTTCTATTCTTAATAAACCCCGAAATTTTCCCATTCTCTGTGCCCTCGGTGGTAAATAAATCATTAACACTCAAAAAGTTGCTTCAGCGGGAGCGGCTGATGAAACTGTAGTTTGTGCTAAAGACAAATATAACAGGATGGGGAGGATAGGCAGGATGATGACCTAAATTAAGACATTCCTTCTCTGATAGCTCTCTGTTTTGTCTCTGTTTTGTCTCTTTCCTTTTATATTTATCCTGTATATCGTGTTTATCCTGTAAGATTTATTTTTCAGCGGAAATAACTGATGATGAAACCGGCTTCTACCAAGAAGATGATTAGGAATTTATTTTGGATTCTTGGGTTCTTAATCTTTCTGCTGGGAATAGGTCATCTGTACTATCACCTTACCGGCGATTTTCGGATCGCTCATGTTATGAGCAAAACCTTCTACCCTCTTCAGGTAGAATTGCCAAAATTGACAGCGAAAGAACGTCGTCAAGTCGGAAAAATTCTGGACCAGCATTTTTATTTCTTGGGACATGGACATCAGTCGTTTGTTTTTGCTAGTGATGACGGAAACTATGTCCTAAAACTATTCAGAAAGGATTTTATAAAGAGGACCTGGTTGAAAAATGTGATTCCCCCTATAACACCATTTAGAAGCCTTTTTCTTCATCAAGGGAAAGGGGAAGAATACCGCATCCGAAGAGTGATCAATGGTCATGCTATCGCCTATGCTCTGGATAGAGACAATTGCGGTATGATTTATTTTCATTTCAATCAGGAGAATCGTTTTGGTAAAGCTGTGACGTTAGTCGACAAGCTTGGAATCAAGCGTACCATCATTCCAGAATCCTATGTTTTTGCTATTCAGAAGAGAGCGGTGACAACTCGTCAAGAGCTGACACGGTTGATGGCTGAGGGGAACGTTGAAGAAACGAAGAGAAGAATTCAGCAGCTTTTTGATTTTTACCTTTCAGCATACCGTAGGGGCATCTTGGACAATGACCACAAACTCATAGACAACACAGGGTTTGTTGGGGATCGTGTCATTCGCCAAGATGTGGGAAGGCTGGTTCTTGATCCAGAGACCCAGAATCTCGAAAATATAAAGACCGATTTGAGGAAAATCGTTCGAAAAAGGCTGCAACCCTGGTTTAAGAGCTATTACCCACAATACTATTCTGAAATCTCAGAGGAGATGGAACAGTTCCTATCCGAGCTATAACAAAGTCACCGACAAGTCGAGGGCTCTCGAGTCTGACATCTAATTTAAGTAAATATTTGAGCGACAGCTTTAAGGGTTCCCGTTAGGGGACCAAGCGAGCTAGCCCCGTGTGCAGAGAGTGAGCGTTAGCGAACGAACGGAACTCGGGGTTATGGACCAGCAGAAAATCCCGTCCCGGAGGGGCGGCAGTTCCGTGAATCTCAATGAGGAGCAAACGGTTGTACAGCTAAAGGAAAAAAGACATCATCCTGTGATGATGTCCGCTTTGCAAGCCTTAGGAAACGCAACGGTACCGTGGATTCATGATCGTTTCTTGCAAATAGAAATCGCTGGCAACAGCTGATTGGTTTGTGGACTTGATGGATTAGGGTGCAATTCCACCGTGAAAATCCGTGTTAAAGGCTCAAGGTAGAAAATCTTTTTTAAAAAGAGGCAATATTGTATAAGCATTTCTTGAGTTTGAGGAAGTGAAAATGTATGTGAATGAAAGAAAAGCTAGTTGTATGCGATCGGAAGAATTCCAGATACCCATAGAAACTTTGTCGAAGGCGATGTTGGAAAAACAATCTAACGGGACATTAAGATTCATCAGAGCGAACAGATCGGGAGATTGGGTGATTAGGGTTTTCAATGATGAACAAAAGTTAGATGAATATCTTCTTTCTAGCAATGTTGATATTTGGAAGATCATCGATAAGAGAAGTGAAACACCAAGAAAGCTCTATAAGCATATAGACTTGGATGAAGTAGACACATTCACAAACAAAAATTCTTTGTTCAGGAATATTGCCTCAGGAACAGAGTACGGGGTGTTTGGGTTCTCTATCGGCAACAAGGTGAAGTACATTCAGGAAGAGAAGAAATGGTTGAAACGAAGCTATAGAGCAATTTCAAAAGAGGAAGCTGAGGACACCATTTTACGGAAAGAAACTTCACATTTTTCATGGAAGAAAGTGTATGCTATTAGTGTTATTGTTTTAGCTGCAATCCCTTTAATGCATGGAATTGGAAATCCTTTGTGGAGAACTTGGACTAACACAGGTAAAGCTCCTTCAACTGCCCGGGCAAATATTTTCAGTGCTACATTGTTCACATATGGGATGATGAGCCGATCATGGAGTGTACAGTCTGGAGCGTCGTTGGCAAGCGCTTTGATGATATTGCAAGGTGTACGAGCACAATCCTGCTATGAATTGGTGGGACGTTATGATACACCAGATCAGGCTGTTGGCATTGCCATTGCCGGCAACTATGCTTATGTGGCTGATCGGCTATCGGGTCTTGAGATTTTCAACATTAGCAACCCTTCAAACCTTACGATAGTGGGCTCTTATGATCCGTCAGAAACGATAATGGCTGTAACAGTTGCGGGAAACTATGCATATTTAGTTGCTAGTGTTTCTGGTGTTCTCATTGTTGAAATAACTAATCCTTCAAATCCTACTCTAGCCGGATTTATTAACACTTCAGGATGGGTTTACGGTTTTTCTGTACAGGGAAATTATGCATATGTTGGTTATATTACTAGTGGTTATGATATTTATATTATAGATATAACAACTCCAGCCAACCCTATTCAAATGGGCTCTTTGGCAGTAGATGGAATTGTACGATTGGCTGTTTCAGATAAGTATGTTTATGGAGAGCTCGACCCTTCTGGTTTTTCTATTATCAATGTAACAAATCCGTCAAATCCCTCTTTGCTTGTTTCCTGGAGTTTCCCTACCAGACCTACATCCGAAATTGTCGTCAGGGGAAGTTATGCCTATCTAACGGATTGGTCTTCACTGTTTCGCATTATCAATATTGCAGATCCCTTAAATCCCTTTTTAATTGGTTTTTACTCACTTGGTGTCCCAAATAGTGTAGGTTTATTAGGCAGTCATGCCTATATTGCTGACGGCACACTTGGTCTTCAGATCATCGATGTGAGTGATCCTTCAAGACCAACGTTTTCCGGATCTTATAATACCACTGGAACCGCTTCTGACATCGCCATTTCTGGTAATCATGTTTACATTGCTGAAGCGGCTTCAGGTATTGAAGTGATCAGACTCAATTGTATTCCAACGAATCCAACAAATACAAGAGTCACAGCTAAGACAAGTGATGCTTCACCCTCAAAAGTGCATAGAAGTACCAGTAATTTGAATTCTGATACGAATACCAACCGACGTGCTGGAGCAATAGCAGGCATATTAGCTGGTATTTTTAGCTCTTGTTTCATCGTTTCTTCCGTCGCGTATCTTTATTACATTCGATCAAAGAAAAGAGAAGAGACACATCCTACAGTAGATCCCCTCCATTTGACTAGAGAAACACCTTTTGAATTAGATCCAGTAGTAGAATCGCCTCACAAAAAAATAGGAGAGAATTATTACCAATATGGAAAAATCGACAAAAATGAAGCGAAAGAGATCCATGAACAAACAGGGCTTACAATTGTTTTCCCTGAAGATAGAGAGAGAATGAAGTATGGTCTTGAGGAGGGAATTTCTGGTGTCGTTAAAATTGCAAAGAGAATTGAGGATGGTCAATATGTTGCTTTTAGAAAGGTGAGAGGGTATGACCATATACTGACGTTGGAAAGAGAAACGAATATACAACGTGAAGCTGCAGGAGAAAACGTGATGCCGATTTATAACTCGATAAAGACTGAAGATAGTTTATATGTTGTTACTCCGCTAGCGGGTTTTGGTACTGCAAGAGACATTCAAAAAGAGTTAGCTGAAATAAATGACTCAAAACTTACCACCGAAATTGTCACATATATCGCTAAAGATCTTTTAACAGGGTTAAAGACAATGCATGACAAAGGGGTGTGTCATTTAGACATAAAACCAGAAAACATTGTTCTTACCAAAGATGGGACGAGTTACATCACTAGTTTTGGGTGTGCAAAAAAGTTAGAAGGCGGCCATGCAAACATTCCCTTTCAAGCAGATGGAGATTACAGATATTTTTCACCCGAAAGGTTAGACGCAATTAGGGGACAGAGTTTTTTTGATTCAAAAAAAGCAGATACTTGGGCTGTTGGTCTGACTCTTCTAGAAATTATAGGAAATCGATTTCCAAATGAGATTTTGGGTTTATCAACAGATCGAGATGAGGTTCTTGCGTTGTGTAAACAAGGGTACTTTGAAGCAAAGTTACATCTAGTCGAAGAAATAAAGAATCCTGAAATAGAAAGTGTTTGGTGGGTAATTCAACGTCTTTTAAATCCGAGCCCCGACGCTCGCATATTAGTTGAACAGGTGTTGCGAACGAGATGTTTTTCGGGGTTGAGTAAAGAAACTCAAAAAACTGCGCTTTTGAAATTGAAAACGGGAGAGGTCTTATGAGAATTAGAGAAATGATGAGCAATATTATTTCTTCACTATGTCAAACGGTTAATCGACCAAATGAGCAATCCGCAATAGTGTCGAATGTGAATTTTCCTAAGCCAACTTCAGATCCTTCGAGTAGTCTAGCTAGCTTAAGAAGAAAGGTAGTTGTAAATATACCAATAAGAATATCCCGAAAGGAACTTTCAAAAGTACAATGGAAAAAAGTGTATGCTACCGCATTAATTACATTGTTGGGAACAAGTGTACCTAACGCAATTTGTATTGGTTCCTTCTTAGCTTTAATCGAAAATGCGCATGCGCAACCCTTTTGTCCCAGTTTAGCCTGTTCCTATTTTCGAGGCACCTATGGCAGTTTAGGTTATTTTGATGTTGATGTTGCAGGAGATTATGCCTATGTTGCTGCAGGTGGACTTCATATAATAAATATTACAAACCCTACAAATGCTTCTTTAGTGGGTTTTTACGCTCTAGGTACTATTGATGCTTGGGGTGTTGCCCTTTCCGGAAACTATGCCTATGTAGCAAGTGGTCCTGTAGGGCTCCAAGTTATCGATATAACAAATCTTTCGAATCCTGTTGGCGTTGGTTCTTATAGTACTCCAGGGTTTGCACAGGATGTTGCGGTATTGGGGAATGTTGCTTATATGGCAGATGGTTCTAGTGGTCTACAGATAATTGATATATCCACTCCATCTAATCCCGTCTTTGTGGGTGGTTATGATACAACAGGAGATAGTATTGGCATAGCGGTATTGGGAAATTTTGCATATATGGCGGATGGTTCTAGTGGTTTACAGATAATTGATATATCCATACCATCAAATCCCTCCTATGTAGGGGGCTATGATACGCCGGGACAATCTTGGAGCGTTAAGATTTCGGGCAATTATGCTTATGTAGCAGATTCCAATGGTGGTCTTCAAATAATCAATGTAACCAATTCTTCGAATCCAACTTTCCTAGCTAGTTACAACACACCGGGAAATGCTTGGGATGTGGTTGTTGTTGGAGACTATGCTTATGTTGTAGATGAAAGCTTCGGTTTACTCATTGTAAACATTACTAATTCTTCTAACCCTATTTTTGAAAGTTTTTATGACACTTCGGGGTTTTCAACAGGTCTTACTGTTTCAGGAAATTATGCATACATAGCTGATGAAATGAGTCTAGAAATCCTAAAGTTAGATTGTCTTCTATCTTCAGCTTCAACAGATTCCTCAAATACAGGGATTTTAAATATCAGTTCAATGTCGAGAACTTCACCGACCACTTATCTTTCAATAACACATTCTGCTTCAGGAGTTCCACTGGGTTCAAGTTCTAAGGGGAAAAGTAAAGTAGCTTTGGGGGTTTTAGTTTCACTTGGCAGCTTGGTTTTGATTGGTTCGCCTCTAGCTTATTTTTATTATATCCGGTCAAAAAAAAGAAAAACGATCGGTCAGACAGATGAGTCTTTTCAATTCGGTAATGAGTTGCTTGCACTAGAATCAACCCATAAAAAAATTGGGAAAAGTTACTATCAACTAAGTAAAATCGATCGAGATGAAGCAAGGGGGGTTTATAAACAAACCGGATATTTCATTCCTTTTCCTGAGGATAAGAAAAGAATAAAATATGTAATTGGGAAAGGGCAATTTGGTGCTATTAAAGTAGCGCAGAGGATAGAAGATGGTAGTTATGTTGCCTCAAAGAAGGTAAAAGGGGAGGAAAACATGAGAGCCTCTGAAGAAGAGGCGAACATGCAGCGAGACGCGGCAGGAGATAATATTCTTCCTATTTACAACACGATTAAATTGGAAAGGGCTCTCTATCACTTTATGCCTTTAGCAGGTTATGGCGATGCAAGTGACATTCAGGATCTGTTAACTTCTCTGGAGCACCCCAAACTTGTTTTAGAAGTGATTAAGTTTGTAGCAAAAGATATCTTAACAGGTCTTAAAACTATTCATGAGAAAGGGATCTATCACCTAGATATCAAACCAGAAAATATGGTGTTTACCAATGATGGGGTAGGGTATATTACCGACTTTGGGTGTGCCAAAAAAGCCACTGGCTCTCAAATATTGTGGAATGCAATTGGCGATTGTCGATATTTTTCACCAGAGCGATTACAAGCTATTAGAGAGGACAGAACTTTCGATGGAGAAAAAGCCGATATATGGGCGGCAGGTATGATGCTACTTCAATTGATAAAAAACATGTCTCCATTTCAATTATTTGAAATGCCGGGCCACTTTCCTGTACGAGTTCAAAAGTGTGATCAAGACTATTTTCATGAGAAACTAAACCGATTTAAAGAACTGCAATATCCGGAAGGTGGAGATATTTGGTGGGTGATTAAGGGTCTTTTAGATCCTAATCTAGCAACTCGTTTTACCTCTCGAGAAGCGTTAGAAGCCTCTTGCTTTAAATGGTTAAATAAGACCCTGCAAGAGAAAGTTTTTGAAGATCTAAAGAGAGAAAAGCTTGCGCAAAACATAGGGATGAAGAAAGAGGAACTCGATATTGGTGACTATGTCGGGGTTGCTCAGGCAGCAATTTTGGAAAGAGGACAGAAAATCTATGATTCTGAAAACTACCAGCAGTTTTATGGTGTAACACGAAATGATAGGGAACAGGTAAGTCCTGAGGATGTGAGACTAGGAAAAACCCAAGATTATGAGTTTTCACCTGAAGGTCAAGGTGTGGAGTATCTCTTTACACCCGATGATAAGAAGCAAGAATTAGTTTAAGAACGACTATAAGAAAATTGAAACTCATGAGAAAAGTCAGTACCAGCTATTTGTGACGAATATTTGTTGACTTTTTCATAGACCGAGAATATATTTTAAGAAAAATTAAAATCAATAGCGAAATGCAACTCGTTGACCGTGCATATAGATACAGATTCTATTCAACCGAAGAGCAAAAGACTATGTTGGTTCAAACATTTGTCACGGGCAATAGTCGATGCTAGTTGGGGAACCTTTTTACGATTCTTAAAATATAAGTGTCATTGGTACGGCAAAGAGTTCATCCAGATCGGTCATTTTTCCCCAGAATGTGGATTAGTAATGATTGGAGGTTTTTATGATCAGCAGTTTAAACGCAACGGGTAGTGGAGAAGCAAAATCTTATGGAGGATCTCACCTATCTCAAAGTGTACCACCAGATTGGGATGT
>JAAKFP010000105.1 GCA_011065005.1 Chlamydiota bacterium
CCATGCGTACTTATCAGAAGCCCCGCAGGAAGAAAAGCGCCATTTGCCACACTCTATACAGCACTCGTCGAGCATGGTTATGTTGTTGCTGTGCAAGAAACACGAAGTTCTATTGATGAGGAAGGAAAAACGTTTCCCTATTGGAGTGATGGCTGGGGTCATGAGAAAGATGGATACGATACAATTGAATGGCTGGCTGCAAGCGAATATTGCAATGGCAAAATCGGAACGGTAGGGGTTTCTGCGCTGGGAATCACACAATTACTGTTAGCTCCCACAGCGCCTCCTTCGCTAAAATGTCAGCATATCGGTGTTGCCGCTGGAAGCCTCTATCACCACGCCATTTACCCTGGAGGACAAATCTTAAAAAATCAAATCGAAGGGTGGCTGGATCTTCATGCAAAAGACAGTGGCGTCCACAGCTATGCTAACACGCGAGTTTTCTATAATGACTTTTGGGAAAATTTTAATTCCATCAAAGTAGCTGATCAAGTTGATGTGCCCGGCTTCCTCTATGGAGGGTGGTATGATACCTTTCTTCAAGGGACCATAGATTCTTTTGTTGCAAGGCAAGAAAATGGACAAGATGGCGCCAGAGGGCAACAGAAGCTGTTGATCGGGCCGTGGACACATTTCTGGCCCCAGGTAATGAAACTAGGAGACTTCGATACTCCTGAAGCAGGCAGCTATCCTCCGATCGATTTTACCCCAAAAAGCTGGTTGGATTACCACCTCAAAGAGATCGAGAACAGCATAAACAATACCCCTCCGGTCACCTATTATGTAATGGGACCTTTCGACGGATCTTCCTCGAGTGGAAATGTGTGGAAGTTTGCAGAACAGTGGCCCGTACCAAGTGTTGAAACCCCTTTTTACCTTTCACATGATCAAGCGCTTATTGAGGAAAAAGAGATGGTGGATCACAACGCCTTTTCCTTCAAATATGATCCATGCAATCCCGTTCCCACATTGGGAGGACGCAATCTGTTTATTGCATCCGGACCCATGGATCAACGTGCGCTGGAACTGCGTGATGACGTTCTCGTGTTTACCTCAGAACCTTTAATCACGGATCTAGAAGTCACCGGAAGGGTGAAAGCAAAGTTGTTTTTCTCTTCTAATTGTGCGGATACCGATGTCGTTGTCAGACTTACTGATGTCTATCCTGATGGGAAAAGTATTCTCATCGCTGATGGCATCTTCCGAACGGGAACCGCCCAGTTTGGAAAAGAGTACAACACCGGCGAAAAATCAGAAGTAGAAGTTGATCTCTGGTCAACAAGTATCGTGTTTGCCAAGGGGCATCGCATTAGAATTTCCGTCAGTGGCTCCAACTATCCCAAATACGAGAAAAACCATAATGTCGGTGTGCTTGGCACCTGTCAACGTTCCCATACTATTGCAGAGAGCATCATACACGTGGGTGCTGGGCAATTATCACATCTGCTCTTGCCCGTCGTTCAGTGTGGTAGTGAGGAAAAGCTCGTGATGAAAGAGAACTAAATCGTAAGGGAGACGTTTTTGAGAGCATTGTGAATGAAGTCGGCGCGTTTGTGCAGGATTTCTTCCTTGGAGATCTCATGTTCGAACTTTGAAAGCAGGTGAGCACGACGGCAATCGAAAAAGAGTTGATTCAATTCTGTTGGTGAAGCTCCTTTTAACCAACCTAGGTCCGCCCCCAACTTGAGAAGGCTAATGGCATCGAGCGCTTCGACCGTTTCAATCTGGTAAGAGTGCATAAGAATGGCATATGCTCTACTTACCATGTCCTTGACCTCGGGGTTATCCTCTTGACGGAGATGGAACCGCGCACTATTTTCCTCAACCATTAATTTTGTTGTGAAGAGGCGAATCGCAGAGATGATGTTCTCTTCGGTGAGTCCCAGGGTAAAGTTATTCCGGACAGCGTAGATATCGCCGATGATCTCATCTGGATTACCCTGCAACCCTGTGAGGAATATCCCATTCGTTGTTATTCTTTTTAATGTTTCCTTGATCTTACCTGTGTGAATAAGTGCTGACGGCTGGAGAAAAACTGTGAGAATAAATCCTGTTCCGCAGAGAGAAGGGTTAGCTGTGAGAAATCCAAACTTTGGGGAAAAGGAATAATTGATTGATTTCCCAAGGTGGGTTTCAATTTGAACCATGTGATTCCAGGCTGTCTCGAGTTCACCACGGCAATCTATGAATTCGAAGTTAATGTGATTGTTTACATTAATCGTAGTGAGAAATGTTCCCGTTTCATCAAGGATGAACGCCTCCCCAGAATGTGTTTGGTGGAAACTGTGACTGCTGAGAAAATGTTCAACGAGATATTCTTTTTCAATAGGCCCAATGTCTTCCGCTTTAATGAGAACTGGGTTTTTTAACTGATCGGTATGGAGCAAAACCTTGCTAACCAAAGAAATGATCTGGTCTTGTCTATCTTTTTCTAGTTTATTAGGAAAAGAGAACTTATCGATATTTCGTTGCAAATTGATCGTTGAGGCCAACCAAATGTTGTTGCTGTTATTCACCCACGGTCTCTTCTGGTACAGCACTGAATGAATCTTATCATTCTTTGCCATCGTTTTCCTCCGTTTCCTCTGTCAAATCCTTAATCTGGTCCCGCAACCACGCAGCTTGTTCATAATCTTCCCGCTTAACTGTGTCCTCAAGAGCTTCATTAAGAGCAATCAAACGTAGAGAAGAGCTGACCTCTATAACTTCACCAGTGGATCTTCCAATATGCAAGGGCACTGATCTCTTTTTCTTGGTGACGCCCGTAGCAATTTTGTTTGTTGCTAGCATGGTATCAACTAAGAAATCAGCAAACACTTCATAGCAATGACTGCATCCCACGGCATGGCCAAAACGAACATTCTCTAGAGTCGTTCCACATTCGCCGCAAACCAAACCAGTTTTTCCTTCTCCAACAATTCCTACTCCCTCTGCATGCTTATCCCCTTTGATATGTCGTTGCAATTGAGGGCATTCCGAACACATTCCAATGTGAGTAAACGTATTTCCCACGATTTCGGTATAATGCACCGTAATAGGTCTCTTACACTCGCTACATTCAAGGGGTCTCTCAGGATGTTCTTTTTTCTCTCTGTGAGGTTTTTTTTTCATAAGACTTAAGAGCTTTGATTATCAGATATACCGAAACAAATTCAAAAATCGGAATTTTGGGCTAGAGATTTTTTCGACTGACGAAGGGCGAAGATCTCAGCATACTTGGGAAAGTAGGTGAGATCGAGCGCAAAGTCAGGCGGAAAAAGATCAGACCAAAAACCGATTCTTGGGTTTGTTTCGGTATCTTTCACTATATATATGAAATCTCAAGGAATCAAGCAACAATTATGAAGCTGTAAAGACCTTTGGGTCGAGGAGATCTTTTCTGATGGGAAAAATTTCAATAGCGTGTGCCTCCTTATGGTAGGATATGGTTAGAACCCCTTTTGGCGACGCATCAATATTATAAGGAACAGTGCACTCCCACTCTTCTCCCTCTTCTTCTTTTGATAAGGTTTCGTTATGAACCACACTATCTTCTGTCTGGTCATCAAAAATGTTTTTGTTTTGGATTTGACCAGCCGCAAACTCCTCAAAGTACTTATGAAAGATAACTTCACCCTCTCCGATACCAAAATAGAGAATTCCAAATTTTGGACCATCCACGAGCATCAACTTGGCAAACATTCCTGCTCCTCTGTCTGTTGGAAATGAGTAAATCCTACGATCTTTTGGGTCGGCAAGAATCCGCTCTGTACCAGGCAAATAATGTTGTGCCCTCTGCTGAGTAATTTCCTGGTCACTGTGTTTTTTATATCGACAAACGACGTCCCCAGCAGCATTTTTATCTTCAAAGTGTCGTGTTTTTTCTGGATCGGTTGTTTTCCAACGTTGCGTCACTCGCGAAAGTTCTGCCATTTTCTTTCGCAAAAAAATCGACGCCAAATACTGCCCTCTAGCTTCCTCGAGTGATATTGATGCTGGTACAGCGCCTTGCTTTTTTTCCTGAACGTCCGGTGTTTTTTGAGCAACAACAGGCTGTTTCTCCTTCCCTCGCGCTTTCTTCTTCTTTCTGTTCTTCGTCTTCTTTCTGATCGTAGAAGCTTTTTTACTCTCCTCTTCTTTAATCAACTCCTCCATAAACTGATCAGCTTTACTCTGGAGTGATAACAACCTTGTTTCGAGGCATTTTTCCACCTCCTCGTCTGAAACAGAAGCTGGAGGACACCCTTTTTCTTCTGCAATCTCTAGTTTTTTCGCGGTAAACTTGATTTTCTTATCGATTTCAGCCTGCATTTCTTGACAACTTTTTTCTATCATCTTCTTATGACAATTCAGCCTAGCAGAAAAGTCTCTGTTAGCATTTCGTGCTTTACCCTGACTAGAACCGCCCATTACAAGAAAATCATTCGTCGCTTTTTGTATACGAATATTGAAAAATCTACTGGCCTCTTTTCCAAGTTTGATCCCTCTCTCCTTTGGAGTTCCAGATTCTGTTTTAGACTCCTCATACAGAGCATCAAGCTTTTCACAAAGCTCAAGATGAACATTTTCGAACGTTATTAGTGTTTCTGAAGTAATATTCGGATGCTTTCTAAAATTAGCCTCAGCTTGTTCCTGTCTCTTTCTCAGCCCAAGATATACAAATTCAGGAGTTAATTCGTCCTCTGTTTCCTCTTCGCTGTTGTCTGATTCATAGGGTTTAGCCATAACACTTGGTACTTGGTGAACTAAAGACGCTGGGTTTTGGTTGTTTGATACAGAGCTCATGCTTATTTCTGAATAAAATAGTTTTATTGTTGATCGATAATATTGCAGAATTATAACAAATTAATGTGAATTTTTCAATAAAAAAACCCGGAGAAAAAATAAACTGTTTCTCCAGGTTTTTTGAGTCTTGTTGGGCTCGAACCAACGACCCCCTCCTTAAAAGGGAGGTGCTCTACCGACTGAGCTAAAGACTCCTGTTGACCCCAAGGGGATTCGAACCCCTGTTGTCGGAATGAAAATCCGGTGTCCTAGACCTGGCTAGACGATGGGGCCAATATTGCAACTACAGGGACCTTATATCTTATTACACGCACAAGATAAATAGCAATGATTATACAGTGGAAACTTCAATTTCCTTCTTTTCTGACAATTCATCCGCCTGTTTGCAATAATCGTCGGTAAGATCTTGGATCTCTTTTTCCAGCTTTTTTAGTATATCTTCGCCGATTTCTCCATCTGCTTTCTGTTTACGGGCCATTTCATTGGCTTCTCGACGCACATTTCTAATGCTTATTTTGGATTCTTCCCTCTTTGTATGGCAAAGCTTGGCCATATCTTTCCGGACGCTTTCATCCATGGATTGGATATTTATACGTACGACATTTCCATCCACAATAGGCGTAAACCCAAGATTAGCCTTTTCTAGATACTTTCCAATCGCATTCGCATTGTTAGCATCATAGGGGGTAATCAGAAGCTGTCGGGGTTCTGGCGTTGTAATCGAAGCGAGGTCGCGAAGACGCATCAGCGTGCCATAGGTCTCCACTTGAACATTTTCCACCATCGCGGGGTTGGCATGCCCTGTACGAATCTTTTTTAGTTCTTCAACAAGATGGTCGATACCTGCTTTCATTTTCTCTTTTGTTTGATCTATGGTACTCATTTACTCTCCTTTTACGATAGTTCCCAAGTTTTCCTGTGACAGAGCTCCTACCGCTTTGCCCTCCTCAAGTACATTCATGTTGAAAACCAGGATGGGAATGTTATTGCTTCTGCATAGGGCAATAGAAGTAGCATCCATAACTTCGAGTTTTTCTGCAAGGGCTCTTGAATAACTCAGCGTATCATATTTTACAGCATCCGAATATTTTAGAGGATCCTTGTCATACACTCCATCGACTTTGGTGGCTTTCAAAAGAATATCCGCCTGAATTTCACTAGCCCGCAATGCTGCTGCGGTATCGGTGGTAAAGTAGGGGTTTCCCGTTCCTCCGACAAAGATAAGGACGTTTCCCTCTGCAAAATACTGTAAGGCTTTTCTCCAACTGAAGGCATCGACAGCTTTGGGGCACTCGAGAGCACTCATAACCTTAGAACGACAAGAAATGCTTGTTAGAGCTTGCTGTAAAGCTATGCCATTGATGATGGTCGCAAGCATTCCCATCTGATCGGCAGGAGTACGTTGCAGTCCCATTTCTTCCAAGTGAATCCCTCGAAAGATATTGCCTCCTCCGATCACTATCCCTACTTCTACTCCCGTTTTTGAAATAGATCGAATGGCTTTGGCAATTTTCAGGCAGGCTTCCTGACTAATTCCAAAAGAATCTGTTCCCATCAGGATTTCTCCGGAAAGTTTGAGAAGGATCCTTTTATAGGGTAGGGAGTTGTTCATAATAACCCTCAAACACTTAGGCGATGATGTCTCTTTTTATCACAAAAATCAGCTTTGTCCTACGGCCCAGCGAACGAAACTTGCAACTTTGAGGGGTTTGCCGGTTTCTTTGGCTCGTTTTTCAACAAGTTCGCCAATTTTTAGGGTATCATCTTTGATGTAAATCTGACGGTTGAGGCAGACATTGTCATAAAACTTTGTTATTTTACCTTCAATGATCTTCTCGATGATATGATCAGGCTTCCCTTGGATCTGGCCTTTGGCAATCTCTTTTTCATGCTCAAGAACATTCGGTGGAACTTCCTCTGGTGCGACGTACTCCGGAGCTGCTGCTGCAACGTGCATTGCGATATCTTTTGCCAGCACTTCTTCTACATTGCTGCCATCGATCTCGACGATGGTAACGATTTTTCCTCCAAAGTGGGAGTATACTCCAAAAGAGTGATTCGCATTTTTTTCGAAAGTTTTCAGTCGGCGAATTTGAATATTTTCTCCGATCGTTTGCACGATAGTAGCACGGTACTCATCGATGGTTAGAGCGTTATCCTTGGAATATTTTTGACCAAGAAAAGCCTCAAGGGTAGCGGGTTTAGTCGCTACTACCTCTTCAGCAATGTTCTTAAGGAACTCCTGAAAACGTTCATTGCTGACAACGAAGTCTGTTTCGGCATTCACTTCAACGATAGCTAGGGTTTGATCGTTTTTGGCAATACCGATCATTCCTTCGTTGGCTGTGCGCCCTTCTTTTTTGACAGCACTGGCCATGCCTGCTTTTCGAAGGATGGAGATAGCTTCCTCCATATCTCCTTTCGCTTCATTAAGAGCCTCTTTACATTTTCCAATCCCTACGCCTGTGCGCTCCCGAAGTTCCTTAATCATTTGAGGTGTAATTTCTGTTGCCATGGTTATTTCTCCTCTTCAGCAGTAACTGCAGGTTCAGGGGCTGATGGTTCGGAAGCCTCTGTTTCTTTTACACTTACTCCCTCTTTGGATTTTTTCTTATCCTCTTCTTCCTCATTCTCTTCCTTTCTAGAAAGTACGAGCATCTCATTTTTTCTTTGAATGATCGTATTTGTAAGTTGCTGCAGGATCAATTTAATGCTTTTTAATGCATCATCATTGCATGCAATGATATACCGAATGGGATCCGGATCACAATTTGTATCGACCAAAGCCATAACCGGAATTCCGAGTTTGTTCGCTTCAGCGACCGCTAGATGTTCTCGGCCTGGATCAACAACGACAACCAACCCGGGAGGTTTGCGCATCGCACGAACTCCAGAGAAGTGTCCTGTCAACTTAAGCTGTTCTTTGGCTAAAAGCGACATCTCTTTTTTGTTCAGCCCTTCCCCACCAGCGGATATCCGCTTTTCAATGCGGTCAAGTTTTTTTATGGATTGGCGAATAGTGGATAGATTTGTAAGCATCCCTCCAAGCCACCTTTCACAGACGTAAAACTCTCCACAGTCCTCGGCAAGCTCTCGAATAATTCCTTTCGCTTGCTTCTTGGTTCCCACAAAGAGAATCGATTTGTGTTTGGAAACAGTATGTTTAACAACGTCAACAGCTTCACGGATT
>JAAKFP010000106.1 GCA_011065005.1 Chlamydiota bacterium
TATCATCTTCACTTGCTTTGTTGCAAATCTTTGGAAACTAATAAGTTGACTGCAGATTTGCGCCTCGCAACTGAAGAGCTATAACAGCCTAAATGTAAAGGTTATTTCTTCTAGCCTCCTTACAATGGAGGGCCCCTTCACCGTATGGGAATGTGACCCTCCATTGTAAGCGGTTATGAACCAAAATCTTGCACTTATAGATCATTTTCAACTGCGTTTTCTAGGTTGAATAACTGTGTTCATCTGTGTGCATCTGTGGTTAAAAATTTTACCACGAATCCGGCGAAAATTTCACCAGAACCTTCCGTCGATGAGAAGCGTCCCGGAATTCCGCAAGAAAAATCCCTTGCCACGTTCCGAGCAAAAGCTCTCCGCCTTCAACGATACATGCTAGATTTTGATGCAGAAGCGCCGACTTCATATGCGATGGTGAATCATCCTCCCCCTCCAAGGTATGCTGAATGAAAGGAAGGTTTCTGGGAGCAAGGTGTTTGAGGAAACTCTCTAGATCTTTTTTTGCTGAGGGGTCGTAATCTTCAGAAAGCAGCATAGCACAGCTTGTATGTCCAACAAAGAGATGAAGAATCCCCGATGGGGAAGCAATCTCCGTTCTCTGAACAAGGTCATTCAAAACCTTTCTGACATCATCCGTGATAGAATAAAAACCTTCGCCATGTGTAGATATGTGGATCGTTTCGTAAGACATGATCTCAATGTGAAAAATGGAAAGATGTGGCCAGAGCCAGAATCGAACTGGCGACACAAGGATTTTCAGTCCTCTGCTCTACCGACTGAGCTATCTGGCCAAGTAAGCAAGATAGAACAGAAGACTATTTTCCTGCAATGAATATATGGAAAAATCAAAGGTTAATAATCGGCAACATTACTACGAATACGGCCACGCTTTTCAAATTGGATCATATCTTTAAGGATTTTGACCGATTCTTCCATTTGGATGTCTTTGAGCTTGGGAGATTCATCCGGATTTTCAAACAGATGTACTTCACGATCCCCATTCAATAGACTCTTAAAATCCTCGCTGTCCGCCAGCCTTTTCTCGCTATTTTGTTTCAATTGCGGCAACGCAACTTTCCAGGAGGTTTCTTTCTCCTGCAAGCTGGGCATGTAATAACGGAGGTACCACGGTTTCAGCCCTGGATCAACATCCATCAACTTATCTTTGAAGGCAGAATTAATTGTATCAGTATCGAGAGGATGCTCCGAATACTCCTCCCCGATCAGTTCGTTTGCATACAAACTAGGCACTACAACATCCGCTTTGACCCCACGCACCTGAGGTGTCTTTCCCGAAACGGTATAATATTTTCCCACTGTCACCTTAAAGTGAGAAAGAGTATTGCTATCCGTAACCGTCTGACTTTGGATCGTTCCTTTTCCATAGGTCTGCTCATCTCCGACAACGATCGCAACACCATAGTCCTGTAACGCCTGAGCTACGATCTCAGCGGCAGATGCTGTAGCTTTCGATGTCAGAACAATGAGTGGGCCGTCAAAGGAAACTTTTCCATCCATATCTCGATAGAAGCGCTGTTCTCCGTTAGAATACTTGGAAATAACCACCACGCCATTGGTGATAAACAATCCTGCAACCTTTACTGCTTGATTAAGAAATCCCCCACTGTTCTCCCGTAGATCTAAAATCAAACCACGAATCTGTCCATTCTTCTGGAGATCTTTGATCGCATGCCGCAAATCCTTTTCACTTGTTACCCCATTGGCACCCTGGTAGAAGGAATGAAGCGTGATTTTTCCAATAATTCCATTCTCAAAAGGTTCATATTCAACATCAACACGCCCTTCGTCCACAGCAATCAATTCTCTTGTCAATGCCACAGAAATGGTTTTTTCGTTTTCGCTGCTTCCTTGTTTGAACTTACGCTTAAGAACGAGATTTACGGTATTGTGGGCTTCGTCTCGCAACTTCTCTACAAATTCTTCTAAGGAATCTCCGTCGACATCTTCTCCATTGATTTTGACAATCCGATCGTTAATCTTAATCCGCCCACTCTTTTCTGCAGGGCCCTCTTTAATCAGGCGTGAAATCACAATCCCTTCGGGTTTTCTCTGCAAAACGACTCCAACCCCACGGAAACCTTTTTCAAGGCGGATTTTCATGTCGTAAGCTTCGTTACGATTTAAGTAAGTCGTATGCGAATCTAAGCTTCGAGAGAGAGCCTTCAAAGTATGCATCACGAAGAGGTTTTCTTTTTCTGCAAGAGGCAACTTCCGGCCAGTTTCATCTTCATAGAGGTATTGATTTTCTTTATACTTCAGAAATTTTTCATAAGTTTGAATCGTTTTATCTTTGTTTTCTATGATAGCACGATCTCCATACCGCTGCCGCTCCGCGCTAATAAATTGTACTATCTGCTCTTCAGTACGCGATTTCAACTCTTTAACCGTTTTGGCAAAGGGACGCTTTGACTCCCCCTCGTCAAAGTGCAAAGCTGCGGGATCCAACGAACTCTTCTGAAAAAGGGAATTCTGTCGCTCTAAAAACACACTTCGATATTCTCGAGACCTGTGAATGGCCTTTTGTATCGTTCGACTTAACTGTTCATATTTTTCCAAATCGTTGCGCTTATATTGCCTAAGGAGATTCTCTATTTCCCTTCTGTTGAGGTTGCTAAATTGATTGACCTCAGACTCGAGAAGGTACACTCTATTCGGATCAAACTGATCGAAAAAAGTCTGGAACGAGTTGACTAAGATTTCTGCTGAGACCCCCTTCTTGTCGACGTGCTGCGCAAAGATCTCGCCCATAATCTGTTGTACGTCATTGACTTCCAACAGTTCTTCTTGGGCTAAGAGAACAGAATTTGCGGTCACGATAGCAAAAATGAGAAAAATGCGAAAAATATATTTTTTTATCATGACTAAAGCCCTACGGTGGGTGGATAAATCGCTATTATCGACATATGAATGTATAAACATAGGGAAAATCCAAAAAAACAAAAATTTTCCATCTCTCCTCCCTATACTACTATTATAACGTATTTTTGAAAAAAGAACAACTTCTAACACTTTGGATCTATTGAACATAAAGCAGAAACCCGCTATTATTAACCTTATTGTTACGATCTCGACTTTGCAAAATTCGTTTTTGTAGAGTATCTTAGAGAAATTTAGGAACTTTTTGAACTTTGGCATTACGATGAAAAACGATGCAACCGACACCTTTAGCTTAGAGATTTTTGAAGGCCCCTTGGCGTTTCTGCTGCATCTCATTCAAAAAAGTGAAATTAACATCTGCGATGTCCCCATTCAAGAAATCACCAATCAGTACCTCCAAAGGATCAAAGAGCTGATGCCCCCATCAGTAGATACCGGAGCAGAATTTATAGGAACCACGGCTCTCCTTCTTTTGATGAAGAGTAAGATGCTGCTTCCCAAGCATGAGCAGCCTTCCGGAGAAGAAGACGATCTCGACCCTCAGTTTGAGATCATCCACAAGTTGCTAGAATACTGCCGATTTAAAGAAACCGCAAAAGTCTTTGGAGAGTGGGAACAGCAGCAAAGCGTTTTCCATTCTCGCGGTGTCCACAGCCTTCCCGAAGCGAAGAAGAATCTAGGAATTGAACACCTTTCCTTAGAAGACCTGGGAACTCTCTTTCAGAAAGTTTTGGAAGATGCTACCAATCAAAAAGGGCAGATTAATGAAGAACCCTGGAGGACCTCAGACAAAATCAAAATAATCCGCCAGCTTCTTGGTAAAGAACAGAAAATTGGGTTTGAACAGCTATTCTCCTGTGATCGCCCCCGCAACGAACTCATCGTCACGTTCTTGGCGATTCTGGAATTAATGAAAACCGGAGAGCTTTTTATAGGTAAAGAAAAAACCTCCGAAAAAGTAATGATCTACGGAAGAGACGAATAAAGATGACACAAACTACTACAGACACTCAGGTACTGGAGCCTCAAGAGGAGGCGCCTCCCCTAGAAGATAAAACCGAAATCTATCTTCAAGCCAAACGAATTATCGAAGGACTTCTCTTTTGCCATAGCGAACCAATCACTTTGCGCAAAATGAAAAAAGTTCTCGAAACATTTCATCCTCTGGAAAGTAATGAGGTGCGACAACTTGTGCAAGAGCTGAGCCAGGAATATGAAGAACAAAACAGAGCGTTCCGCCTAGAAGAGATCGCAAAAGGATACATCCTTCGCACCCGCGAAGAGTTCAGCCCCTATATCCGTATCCTCATGAAGAGTAGCCGCCCGGAGAGACTCTCCCACGCCTCGGCAGAGGTGCTGGCAATCATCGCCTACAGGCAGCCGGTCACTCGACCCCAAATCGATGAAATCCGCGGGGTAGACTCTTCCGGCATTCTCTATACCCTTCTGGAGCGTCAGCTGATCGAACCCATGGGCAAGCTGGAAGTTCCCGGTCGCCCAACGCTGTTCGGTGTGACGCAAAACTTCTTGAAGCATTTCGGTCTCAAAGACATGAAAGACCTTCCCAAAATCGATGGGGAGAAAGGGAGGGCTCAAGAGAAGAAGAAAAGTCAAAACGCAGAGACGCAGAGACCCAGAGAAGAAAGAGAAGAGGGGAAAGAGGGGTGAAGGGAAACCTTATGACGGTGAGGTTGTATCCCTTGGGGGCCCAGCACCTTTTGAGTATAGCGACGCTACGGGTACAGCCCAACCTCTTCCCGACAGCAAGTATACTGTTACTAACGCTCATGTCCTTTATTCGCCTTAACGGAAATTGCCGAAGGGGTGCGATCAATCAAAGTCTAGAGTTTGGAGCCGCAGTGTTTGCAGTAGGAGGCGTCATCTTCGTGGCTTTTGGCACTGCAGGTTGGACAGGTGCGAGGGGGAAGGGTGCGCTTCATCGCCCTTGAGATGCCAACAGAAACGATTCCGGTGGGAACGGCAATAATGCTGTAACCTAAGACCATAATGATCGAAGCGAGAAACTGACCGAGGAATGTTTGGGGGGAGATATCTCCATACCCTACAGTGGTAAGGGTGACAACAGCCCAATAAACACTCTCGGGAATGCTTGTAAACCCGCTGTCCGCTTTTGCTTCGAGCACATACATCATCGACCCAAGAATGACAACCAAGGTTAAAAGAGCAAACAGAAACACAATAATCTTTCGGCTACTTTCACGAAGAGCTCGCATAAGCAGGTTAGCCTCTCCAACATACTGGAGGATTTTCAAGATTCGAAAGATTCGTAAAACGCGAAGGGAACGTATGATCAAGAGATATTCCGTTCCATGAAAGAAAACGATGAGATATGTGGGAAGGATAGCCAAAAGATCGACTACACCAATAAAGCTCGTAGCATACTTTAGAGGTTTATTAGTGCAGTACAACCTCGCTAGGTACTCTACAGTAAATAATAGGGTGAAACCCCATTCCATGCTATGGAGTTGCTCTTCGTAATTTTGAGAGATCGCTTTGACACTGTCGAGCATGACAACGGCGATGCTTAAAAAGATCGCGATGATAATGAAAATCTCAAAGGTTTTACCTGCATGCGTGTTTGTTTCAAACATGATTTCATGCAGCTTGGCCCGCCAAGTTTTTCTTTGTTGCATAGCAGCTATTCTACCTCTTCCCGAGATTCAGAACGCCGAGGTTGTTGTTCCATCTCCCGCAACTGCGGTTGATGCTCTCGAATTCGAAAATCTCCGGCTCCTTCCCTACGAATATCTAATCTCGGTATTCTCCCCCGTTGAGGTGGTGCTGTCTGCATGGGAGGGGTATCGATTTCACTTGGAGGCGCTGTTTCGGAAGGGGGCGCCATAGGTCTAAAGGATTCGGGCATACGCAGCGGCGGCACATAACTTGGCGGTCTGGTCTCTGTCGGAGGCTCTTGCCTAGGCCTCGGCTGAGGGTGCCTTGGCGGCCTGGTCTCTGTTGGGGGTTTCGGTCTAGACTGTCGTGGAGGGTGTCGCGGTTCATACGAGGGGGGCACTTCACGAACTCTTGGGGGGGCGCTGCCTTCTTCCTGGGGGCCAGTAGGGGCGTCGTGGTGGTCGTTGTGGAACATAAGAAGGGGGTACGGTTTCACGGGGCGGAGGGTAGGTAGCGGGTGGCCGAATCGGTCTTCGAATGGGAGGTCGTGTTGTAGGAATTCTAGGTTTGGAAGGAACGATAGGACGGATGCGGACAGCTCCCTCGGGCAAAGTGGGACGTATTGTCGGTTTTAGCACTTGCCGTCTTAGATCGGGAGTCCTCCTTCCTGTCGGTTTAAGTATCCTATCTGGGATCGTGGGTATTACTGCATCGATCACTTCGTTCAGCTCTTGTGGTTTAGAGGGAAGGATCGGAGGGAGGAGGTCTGGTTTGCCTCCGACAACATCGGCAAGTCCTTCTCGCAAATCTCCCGGTTTTACAACACCTTTGGGGGTGATAATTCCGGGACCTTTGACGTTCGCCATCATTGCTAGAAGATCTGCTCCTGGTGGAGGGAGCATGTTACTGAATTGTGCACTTAGCCATAGGGGTTGTGGAAATCCTGGGTGCGACCACCACCACCATAATGCCCAATGGTCGTGCCAGCTAAAACTCCACCAGGCTTCCCATCCCCACCAGGGAGGTACACAGCAAAAGTCGTCCCAAAATCCGGGGTGATGGTGATGAAAATGGCCGAAGAAGCATATGTAGTCGGGGTAGTAGGGAAACAGGTGATCGATGATGATTGGATATTCGATGATCACAACAGGAAGATAGACAATCTGTGCTCTTGCCGCTGGTTGAATGAAAACGCAAGAGTATACCGTACCTCTGGTTTCCATTGGCCAATCCCAATATGCGGGAATGAAGATATATCCGTCAGGCCGCCAGAGATAATGAGCAGGGACAAACACCCAATGGGGATCGAAAAGCCCCCATTGTCCAGACACCCATAAATACTGACGATCTGAAGGGGGAAATTCCCAATATCCGGGCATCCAAAAGTAGCTACTTCCCGGCGCTTGTGCAACATCCTCATCGATAAGGTCTGGTGGAGCGACATCAATAAAGGGCAACTGACTGAGGGCCACAGGGCTCCAGAATCCTCGAATCCATACCCATCCCTCATCAAAACTTTCCCAATACCCGGGGATCCATTGGTGCCCGGGAGGGGGTCGGCGCCATACTCCGCTGACCCATACAAAATCCTGCAAATGTGGTTGCCAAGCCCAATACCCGGGAATCCACCCCGCTTCAGGGTCTGTCATAGTTGGAATCCGTTCAGTGATGGGTCTTGGGGGTTCGAGGGCGACAGCGTCGAGGATAATACTGCCCGATTCTGGAGCGATGAACGCTTCGTGGATCGGTCCCTCCTCGCAGATTTGAATATTCTGAGCGTTAGCTCCTGAATGTGAAGAGAATAAAAAAGCCAGGGTGGCGAAAAATAAAGAAGCCGCGGAAAGATATTTGCACGATTTCATGGGAGAACCTCCATCTAGATCATTCTATGTTCTTTTATTTACCTATATACCACGACAGAATAAACATCACTTGCCAAACAAAGAAACTATCAAGAAAATATAAAGCTTTCATGGAGGTTTTATATGGCTGCAAACGTAACACTTTTACCAAATCAAGCAAATACTCTGGTTCAACACAGTTTCCCTCCCGCTCCCGGGCGAAATACAATAAAAGCAGAGCCACACAATCCGCACAAACAAGTCTTGAGCGATACTGAAAGGGGTCGGTGAAAGGGGTCGGTGAAAGGGGTCGGTGAAAGGGGTCGGTGAAAGGGGTCGGTGGTGCGTTGTGCATAACTTAGGCGCAACTACCTCGGAGCATTACATGATAAGAAAAACCCGGTAAAATGATTCGCTTTCGTCTAGCCGAAGGTCTGATCTCATTCATTAATTCAAAGTGAACAGTGAAAAAGTAGCATTTTTGCTGATG
>JAAKFP010000107.1 GCA_011065005.1 Chlamydiota bacterium
GGTTGAAATCTCATTAATTCTGTGCAGAGTGCTTAAGAAAGAATGAAAAGGAGGAGAAAAATGACAAAAAAGTTATTCAAACTGGCTTTCTAGGGGTGATTTTTTTATAGTCCGAATTGCTGGTTCAGACAATGGCGTTAACTTAAGAAATAAAATTAAACGCAAAGGCGCCAAGACGCAAAGAACACCTTAATTTCTTTGCGTCTTTGCGCCTTTGCGTTTAAAATCTCGCTTAAGTTGACATCATTGTCTGAACAGTTGCGGAATTGGTTGAAAGGATTCAAGAAATCTGGAAAATGATGTTTGTAAAGGAGAGAACGAGATGTGGCCAAAGTTTTATCGTGATTACCCTGTTGATGAGTCTTTAAATCAGCAGCAGGTGGAACCGGGAAAAGGGATCGTTGGATGTGAAATGCACGATTTAAATGGTTGGGGAGAGAGCTGCCATATCCCAAAAAAGAGAAAAAAGGGCTTGCTACGGTCTTTGTTTGTCTCAATATTTGGAAAGAGAAAAAGGAAATCATTGTAGGGTTGATATGGGGCAGAAGGGAGAACACACCTGGGATATTGTGATTCATTACCATCGTTGCCCAGAATGTGGGTATATTATTGAAAGCCGTCAAGGTTTTACCTTTCGGGCGGGGAAGTATCAAAAAGAAGTGGTTTGTGATCGGTGTGATCATGAGTTTCTTGTGGTTTTCGTCGGCGCTTCGAATGCTACGAAAAGGAATAAAATTTAGATAGTTTGCTTGCTGCGATCATGATCACAAAAGGGATTAATGGGAGGTGAAATCTATCCTGCGCTTGGATTAGGAGAAATGGAACAGAAAGAATGACAATCGAACAGCAAAGGAAAATATCCTTTCTTTGGAAGGTTTTTTCTTTAATCTTTGAAATGATGGAGATAAGAAAGGTGCCCATTACAAGATAGTATATCAAATTGGCAGAAATTTTCAGGGGCAGGTACGCGGCTTCGCTTAATCCATTTGTTATTCCTATTTTATTCCATGTTACGGAAATTGACTCCGATTTCATGGCGATGTAAAAACGTTTTAGGATAAGCTTAAAATACTCCCAGGGATGTTGAGAGATGTATTCAAGAGCTTTTTTTCGGAGAAAATGATCTCTTTCTAGCTGTCCCATATTTTTGATGTTTATTCCGTCTACAACGTCATCTATTTTATTGTATCCTTCAGTAGAATTGGGGTTGTTCCCCATCCATAGGTTATGCCCAAAATTTGCTGAAACTAAGACATAACTTCCAAATTTGTGATAATTTCGATATCCCCAAGGCAGGCAGACTGTGAGAACCATAGCGGTTACGATAACAGCTCTCACAACACCTTGACGCAGCTTTTTCGAGTGTGTCCATGCGAGAACAGGTAGTAGTAGTCCCATGATTAGGGCTTGTGGTCGAACCAATGTGGCGGCTCCGTAGAGAAATCCAGAGATTACTGTTTTCCGATTCCAAGGATGATCCTCGTCAAAGCTTCGCCAGGAGAAATAGGCTGCCCAAACGATCAGGGCAGTAAAAAGCAGTTCTGATGCAAAAATTGTGGTATAGAAAAGGAATCCTGGGTAGATAGCAACGGCTACAGCTGCTACCCGTGCGACAGAGGTACTGTATATCTTTTGGGTTAGAGCAAAAGTTCCCATGACCAAAGCAATATAGCAAATTATATTTGCGAGAAAGGCTATGTAGTAGTGATTACCTCCGATAAGATAGAAGGCTGCTAAGTAAATAGAATATCCTGGGGCCCAGAACATATTGATGTGGGCATCATCGTTGTAAAGGCCTTGCCCCGCAGCCATGGCTGCACTTCTTTGATGGTAGATAATTTGATCGGATATAGGTTCATTCGGTACCAGGCACACCCATATTGTTGATAAAACGGCAGTAAGAATAAATAAGGATGTGACGACCTTTTTTGACATCACTATACCGCTTAATTATTGAGAGGAATCGTTAAAATGGGAACATCGGGAGCGCCCATCTGCAATGCGAGTAATTGTGAAACGAGAGAGAACGTCGACTTCGATGCGAGATCGCGGTCGTCGATATAGAAATTGACACCTCTATAGTTCACCATTGCTGCAACATCACAACGATTTTCAGACCCTGAATGGATCGTCATAATTCCGTCGAGAACTTCGTCCCAATTGAATCTCCGTCCTTGGGAATCGGCGGTGACAGTTACTTTTCCACACAGTTCATGCTGTGTGGGAACGTGTACGCCTTGTGAAAGGAAGTAGAATAAATTCAGAGGGGAACGGGTATCGATAACGATTTCATCCCTTTGATGTTTTTTTCCGTGGTAGGGAACCATTCGAATACGTTCTGTGCCCGGTTCGATGTCTAGCAACTGCCATATTCTATTGAGAGTGGAATGGTTGACCTGACTTCCATCAAGGACGAGATAGTAATCCACATGACTGCTTTTTGGTTCTTTTTCCCCAATGATGTCTATACCATTTTGCAGTTCTACGTCTCTAAAAAGGCGGCAGAGTTCCAGAAATTCTCTATATTGCGGCATTACGTCCGGAGTGGGGCTTGAGGCCGTAAAAGCATTCTGGATTCCGTTCATTTTCTGTACGCAACAGCGGAGGATTCGATCGATTCTCCATCCAGAGGTTTGTAGAATCGCTATGGTTGACATTTTGATGGGTGAAAGGAGTTCTTTGACGAAATTATCACCGCGAAGCTGTTGATAGGTTGTTGTCGGTTTTTCTATGAAGTCAACACCTACTTTTGGGATAAAGACCATGGGGCCATGAGCGCTACCTCCTTCGGTAACTTTCAGCTCAGCACTTATGTTGCGTTTGAGTTCATAGGCAGAGGACATTATGCCTATTTGGAGGAATGTGGGGGTGTCGCGGTAACGCAAACGGACGATATTCATAAGAAGTTGAGAGTCCATACTTTGTTGGACTGATTTGTTGTAGGCCATGCTATCATATTTGAGGCACTGAGGTCCTATTTTCCCGCAACATCCTGTTAATAAGAGACAGCTGATTAATAAATTTATGCATTTCATAGTTCTTTACTCCCGGTCATGGGATAGAATTTAACTCTAAAAGGGATATCTTTCAAGTCTTTTTCGTAAAAAAACATACATCCAAATACTCAGTGCTTGAATAAAATCTATCAGGATAGACACGATGGACAGGATAAAAAAAACAGATATTCATCCTTCCTATCCTACCCATTCTGATAGGTTTTTCCGACTGCTAATTATCTGGAGAAAGAGATTAGGAAGTGTGATAAAATAAGCAGAAGTATTCTGCAGAGATTAACCTTTACTCTGTTTTTTATCCCGTTTCTTAGCTTTTCGCTCTTTGGCGGACAGTGTAGGTTTTTTTTTCTCGTTTTTACGGTGCTTTACTTTTTCTTTCGTCATACAAAAACTACCTTTTAATTCCTTTCAAGCTTATCACGAATGTTCCATTTTTGATACATATTTACCATACTCAGGTCGAATTGGGGTCAGGTATGACCTGGCTTGAGTTTCTAAATTATTCACTAGGGTCTGACGCAACCTTTTGGTCCACAGTGAATTAAGTTTTCAAGAATTTGCAACAAAGCAGATGAAGATGTTGTGGTAGCAGAAATGTATAAGTTATTTTTGCCCAGATCCTAAGGTGTTCGGTATTTATGACTTGTGTGATTTCGGATAGATACACTCCTCTATTTTCCCCGAAGAAATCTTAGAGTAATACAGTTTTAAAAAACCGGGTTGTTCATCGATAATTGGATGTATATTTGCTTCTAAGAACGTTTCCATTCCTGTCATCAGTTGTATATCGATATGATTAGTACCGGACTGAATAAGGGCTTGAAGAGAGGAAATAAATTTTACCAGAGCTAAACCTGACGCATCATTTCTAAACGAAATAAGAGAAAGTTTTCTCGGAGCTGGAAAAAGCTTTTCGCATCCTCTAAGATCGAGAGTTTTAAGGTGGAGTTTCCGTAAAGAAGAAAGAGAGTCAGCGGTTAATTCTGAGCATTTTGCAAGTCGGAAAGAATTGACCGAAGGAAATAGAGGTTGTATACGTTCGATAATTCTAGAGAGGGTTTCATCATCAATGGGAAGCCCTTTTAAAAAGCCCAAATGGGTGACAAAACTAGTAGCAGGACAATAGGTAAGGGGTGATTTGGGATCTGAAAACTCACCAATAAGTTCATCTGCGTTTTCATTTGCAACATAATTTTTGATAGCCTCTAACAAGGAATGATTTAGGTCATCAAGCTTGGCTTGGGCATTATTGTCTGTGTCGGTTACAATAATGAGATTTTTTCGAAGGGCATCGAGTTCGTTAAAACCTCCGGTTATATTACTTCCTCTTAAATCAAAACAGTGGATGTTCGGAAAGCATTCACGAATCTTCTGAAGAGTTTCAACTGGTATAGTACAGTTATTTAATCTCAGTGTTTTAATTTCTGAAACAACAGGTGAATTTTTTGGAAATTCGATAGTGTCGGTTGATTGAATAGAGAGGACATCAATTTCGTGAGGAGAAGAAAGGATTCTAGTTACAACTTCTTTGTTTTCAATATCCTGATAATTTAGATGCAGTGTGAGCATTCCATCGGAATAGATGAGGGAGTCAATATCTGTTATTTGTGGCATCTTAGGATCTTTAGTACAGGAAAATTCAGTTAAAGGAGAACGGTAAGACTCACCGTCCTCTTTTTTAAGTTCTGTTTCGGTTTTGCTCGCCTGTCTCTCTGTAAAGTTGATTCCTTTCCAACTGAAAAGGTGGGCTGCCGTTATTTGTTCTCTGTTCTGTTCGTGGCGAGTGAATTTTATTCCTTGAAATAGTGGCGATTCGAAAAGACCGCTTATTGTGTCAAAATTGTTTCTTGTGAGAGCGGAGAGTTTGTCAAGAATGTTCAGTTGTGGTGCTGATTGTATCTCTTTTTCGTGAGGTTTGTCCTTTGACTTTTCTGGTATTTTGTATATTGAAGGGTTCCAGAGCCCAGGTGGAATAAGAAATACTGATACGAAAATGGCCGCGATTGATTTGCAGAGATCAACGGAAATGTTAGAGAGAGAATGGTGTTCTTGTCCAACGACAAGAAGAATTACATGACACAAAAGAGTCACTCCTAATTGAGGTATAGTTATTACAGCAAAAAGTGGAAGAACAATGACAGCAATGCGACTCGCTATTGCTTTGAGCCCTTTTAATGCAAATGATGTCCCCTCCTTATTAGGGGTCGAGCAGATATCAATCAGTTGCACTGTCCATGATATCATTGTCCCTTCTTTTGGAAGGATTCGTTGTTGAAGTTTTTCCGGCCATGAAAGTTGGGAGAGAGTTGGTTCTGTTGTCATAATTATTGTCCTTGTTAGGTTTTTGATTCGCAATTCTACGTTAAGGTATGTTTATTTGTAAAATTGTTTTACACCTAATTTTCCGGAAAAATTACAACTAGGTCCATTAAGGCTCTGATGATGAAGCGACTAGTGAAAATTACCTAGTTATAAATTATAACCAGGCGATTCAACTGATTTTACGCTTAAGTTGCTTTCTGTAAGAGGGTTAAAGGGGGGGCGGTTATAGTTTTCCGAGAAATTAGGTTTACATGCACAGAAATGTTGAAAGAAATCTCAAAAGCAGATACAATGCTCATGTTTTAACTAAAATACAGAGTTGTAGCGATGAATAATGTACCTGGTTCTTCTGATGGTGTCCGACCATCATATTCGAGTGATAGTGATGATGGTGGTTGTGGATGTTGGTGTTTTGGAGGAAAAGAGAGAAGAGTGACTACTCAACCTCCTTCCAGTGTAGCATCTGCTGTTTCCCAACTTCCTGTTTCCTCTTCCTTTCTTTCTTATGATACTCCTCCAAGCAGCGATCAAGATGATTTGCAGAAACAACCAGTGAGAGAGACAACCCCTCTTCTTTCTGGAGCATCAGTTTCTGGATCACCTCCTAGGGCATCTATCAACCTAGGATCTCCTTCAGCTGTTCCATCTCCATTGAGAGGAGGAGCAAGCGATTATTAGGAGGAGGGGTCTACCATGGGATGGCACAGATGGCCCAAGACTATCAGAAATTCATCGACTCTTTTCAACTGATCAATCCTGGAAAAAGCAAAGTGGCTCCGCCTGCTAAAAACGGAACTACTCCTAAAAAGATGAAAGTCTAGATCTAACACTCTCTTTCCACCTGATCAGGAGTCTTTCCATAATGTCCACTGGTGACTTGATCAGGAGTCCTTTGATAGTAGTCCTCTTTATTGTCAAAATCAGGAACCTGTTGATATTGGCTCTCAGAGGAGTCAGGTGGTGTGCTACTACTTTGAAAAGTAGAAGCGATTATAGGTAAGCTTACTTGTTGTTCTGGGGTTTTTTGGCGTCTGCGCAGAATAAGTGCAGTTCCTCCGATCAAGCAAAGACACAAAGCTCCACCACCAAGCAAGCCAACCCATAACAAAGAATGGCCATTTGAAACTGTTGAGCCGGTCGAGCCTATTGTGCTGCTGGAAGAAGCTCTTGAACTGCTGCTTGTCGTTATACTGCTGGAAGTCTGTGTGCTAGTAGTTGAACTCGAAAAAGTAGTTGAACTACTACTACTGCTTGTAGGACAAGGTATGCTCACATCGATGATCTGAAGACCTAAGCTCCCGTCCGCTACATAGGCATAATTGCCGGAAACGACAACACCTGTAGCGCTGTATGGTGTGTTATAACTTCCTGCCAATTGAGGACATAAGGACTGCCCTTTCACGCCTTCAGACAATAACATCATGCTTGCTAACAACGCTCCTGGAAGTGTTCCGCCTTCTCGTCTACTCACTGTAGCTATTGCAGACATTTGAAAAGCAATGGCTACCTTGAATGCCGCCGGACCCAATGTTCCCTGCATCATTGCCATTGCATCAGAAACGGAATTTTGCCCGGAACTCTGACTCCAAGAGCGGCCGGCTGATATGAGTAAACCTCCAAGAACACAAGCCGCAATACCTTTTCCCCAAGAGGTGTGTGGCCCGAGGGATGAGAGGTAGATGTGGGTAGATTAGGACTCTCCAGCGTCAGACTATTGGCTACAAAGAGTAAATCTTCATGGTTGACATCGACATAATGACTACCGAAGATTCCTGACTTGAAATGAATATAAGATGTTTGATTTTTCTCTTGATCTTCAAGTTTCCAAAACACCCCATACTCTTCTCTTAGCTGATCAAAGAGCTCATTTCTTGTCTTAAAAGTATCGTATCCATATGCATCTACTCTTTGGAGTTTGTAAAAAACTCCGGATCTTCCCTCTCGAAGATCTTTGATCTGCCAGATATCAACTGTTGCTTTATCCGCGAGCAATTGATCCATTGCCTTTTCATCAGAAAAAACTATGGTTTCTCCCGACTCTGAGTGAAAGGAGAGTTCGCCTTGCTTGGTCTCTCTAAGTGTTGCTTTGCATAGCGTACAACCAGGTAATAGGTTACTGATTTGCTGATTCAATGCTCTTGTGGCCAATTGGGTTGCTTCTAAATGAAAGGATTCACTCTGCTTGGAGAAGGTATGGTCTGTTTTGGAGGGTTCTGAATGCCAAAATGAAGCCAGGTATCCCGTAACTGAAGATAATGAATAATGCATAGAGGTCTCCCTTGTTTTCCGAAAATAATATCTTCTTAAGAAGAATTTAAGAAATAATATTTTTTAAGGATAGGAAATTCGAATGGGTCTTTTTGGACCCCCTCCGAGGCAGTGGGATTTTAGGTCTATTTGTGCCATCCCAGCGGGAGTTTACAAGATAATTTTAAAAATGACTCTAAGTTGCTTTATATGAGTTGTGTAGGTGCGATATGTTGTATTACCCTGCAAGAACTTGGGCTACCTCAAGTGCGTCTGCTATTT
>JAAKFP010000108.1 GCA_011065005.1 Chlamydiota bacterium
CTCTGCTCCCTCAAGCGTTCAGTAACCAGATGTTATTTATCCTGGCTCAGAAGGCTTGTTTTATTCAAAAGGGGACGTTTGGAAATTGCTCCGGATGGGGACATTTCGTTATTGCCAGAACACGTTTGTTTCTGATGATGCATGTAAATCCGGACACCATTGTTCATACTCAAGAGAAAGATATCCGATCGCCCCGATATAGTGAGAATGCCGAGTGGCAAAGAACAGAATGGTACGAATTAGCTAGGCGAAATATTCGCCTCCTGGAACAGATTGATTCAGCGCATCGCTCCTTTATTGGTTTCTGCCGGCCTATACTTTTTGGTGAACAGCCAATGGTGGATCCAGTTTCAACAGACCTTGATCGTTTTAATCGTCTTGCAATCCAGATGGATAAAGTGCCAAAACCCATCAAGGAGAAGATTCAGAGGTTTCGGCCAGAGCGGGAAGATTTTATAGATCAATTTAAAGATATTTTCGATAGCTGGGAATTGCTTACTTTTATGGAGGGAAGGGTAGGAGAGGTCTTGTGGGAGGAATTTGAATCTACCCTAAAACATTTGTGTATGACTCGTTTGATCAGAGAGGATGGAGAGATCGGCTTCTTACGCGATAGAGGAAGATCGGACTTAGAAAGTATGTTTATAGCGATGCATTTCAATGATTTTTCCATTGAAAAGAGAAAGACTCTAGTAGAATACCGATGTTTTAACGAACTAAAAAGCGTCTTAGATCCAAAAAAGTTCCAAGAACTTGAAGCCATTCTTGATTATTCTTGGTACTGTCAGTGCTTGCAAGAGACTCTGCGTATGATTGAGAAGACAACGAAAGAAACCGGTTTGGATAGAAAAGCTCTTGGGCAAATAGAGCAGTTTCTTGCGCTGCAGAAAAAAATAGACCCTTCAAATTCTAAACTGACAAAAAAAGCCGTAGAAACGTTGGAAATACTTAAACGGATCTATCAACTCAGGATAAATGAAGAAGATCTTGAGGAATCAGTTGCTGAGGGGATTGCTATTGGCTCGTTTGAGGACCCAGAAGAATTTCAAGATTATTTAAGGGCTGAAATATTGAGGCTGAAAAAAGAAATTAAGGAAGGAGTGAGTCTAACTGACTGTTACCAGAAGTTAAAGGATGATGAAAGTATTCATAAGTTAAGAAAGGCCCAAGCCGATAAGATGTTTGAAGAAGAGGTTCAAGAAGTTGTGACAAATGAGAAAGTGAAAAGGTTTTTACAAGACCGCAGCTTTATACAAAATGAACGCTTCCGTCTAACACCGAAGCAGTTGAAAGATCTCCGGGACTTCGTTGTGAGCTATGTGGAAACCTGTCGTCGCATAGAAAACCAGTTAGAACGGATTAAGGGAATAGATGAGCTCGAAGACATGCCTAAAGAAATGAAGACAGAGGATATAGAGCGAGCTATCGCAATTTTGCATGGCGAAGAAAAACTGTTAAGTGACGAAGAGGTTAGCAGTATGCGGTCTAGTTTGGAGGGGGCTAGCCATAATTTGAAGACGATGTTAAGGCTTTTGCAAGGGAAAAAGCCGATGCATATAAGGAGTAATTTCTTGACAAGGATGCGTGCTAGTCACAAGCAAAACCGTTCAAGGTTTCAGCTTTTAGCATTAATCGAATGGATTGCAGAGAAAAAAGAAGAATTAGAAGGTGAAAAGAACCAGGACCTTCGAAAACAAGTTTATTCTGCTCTTTTTGGGAAAGAAGATAAAACAGGGGAATATGACATTTTGGGGAAGCTAAAATCTTTTGAGGGAGAACTTAGAGTTATTCCCAAAGAAACGGGCCTTCTTCCTGGGTTTATTGACAAAAAGTTTGCTTTTCCTCCAGAAAGGTTAATGAGTCCGCATGAGGTGGCACTGCAAACCCATAAAGTATTGTCAGCTTTTGAAGCCGACTGGAATGAGTTTAATCTCGACATTGAAGCAAGTGGTGGTGGACAAAAGGGTGGGGTCTATCCTATTGGCATTTTGCTTTCAGAGAATTTGTTTAAAGTGTTCAATAAAACCGAGTTATATGAACAAATCTTCTCATATGCAGAAGAAAAGAAGCTGCCGATCTTTCTAAAATAAAACCTGCCAATCACAAATCGTCATAGAACAACAAAGTGACCAGGGGCATAGAAGTCTCCATCATTTTCCCTGATAAAACGTGTGCTTTTGTGAAAGCAACCAATTTTCCTTTTCAAGGAAAAAGTGATAGATTATCTTGAAGCCGATGTGAAAATGATGGGTTTAAAGGATGAATAGAGAACCAATCGGATTATATATCTTTCGCTTTGTCTTGGGATTTGGGCTGTTTGCTTTCATGTGTATGCTCTATTGGTCTTCAGTTATGGTTGAAGAGGATCTGAAAAATCTCCGTACAGACATCATCGATTTAAAAAACGATCTCTACGAGTTACGTACAGAGACAGATGCCATGGGAGATGAGATTTTGCAGGCTATATCGAGGGGTGGTGTAGGGAGAGCGCGTGATTTTTCTCTCGAAACACCTTCCACGAGTCAGGAGGTGATGGGAAGGCCACATATGGATCCCTCGCTCCCTAATCTTCTCCATGAAGACAGGTTCTATGAGGTCACGCTTCCCAAGCTCTTAGAGAAAGAGTTTGAACCCACCGGCACCTTTCAAGGGGCGATTATTGGAGTTCCTGATGACTTGCATCCTTTTAGCAATTGGAGTCAGGTGTCCACTTGGGTCTCTCAATGTACCGTAGGGTTGGCCAGACTTGAGGTAGGAAAATATGAAACCTTTGCTCCCGATATGGCGTTAAAAATTGAGGAGCGAAAGCAACAAGGGTCTGACATTCCAGAGTATTGGGTTTTTTTGCGTGATAACGTCTATTGGCAGCCTCTGAGTAAGAGTTTATTTTCTGAGGAAATCAAACTCGCTCCCCATTTTTTACGAAAACATCAGGTCGCTGCCGAGGACTATAAGTTTTACTTCGATGCACTGATGAATCCCTATTTTCAAGAAGCCGGTGCGGTTTCCCTGAGAAACTATCTTGGTGATATTGAGGAAATCGAAGTGCTCGACAAATTGACCTTCGTCGTTCGATGGAAGACCAAGGATGTTGTTGATGCTGAGGGAAATCGGGTTCCTAAGATAAAATATGCTGCCAAGCTCTTGACCGGACAATTGCGTCCCCTGCCCTCATTTGTCTACAAATACTTCTCGGATGGAACAAAAATTATTGAAGAGGATTCCGCTCCCGATACCTATCGAACCAATTCAGTGTGGGCGCAAAACTTTACAGAGCATTGGGCAAAAAATATTATCGTCAGCTGTGGCCCCTGGATTTTTGAGGGAAAGACCGACCGGCAGATCAGTTTCCGTCGCAATTTCGAGCACTATTTTCCTTATGACGTGCTGGCTAAGGAAATGAAGATCAAATTTAAAAACACCCCCGATGCCATTTGGCAAGATTTCAAATCCAGCCGTCTAGACACCTATAACTTGCAGCCTGATCAGCTAATCGAGTTGGATACCTTTCTTCAGTCGGATCTTTATCAAGAGCAAGCAGAGAAAAGTGATGCAGTTGAAAGGCTTGATTATGCTGCACGTAGCTACGTGTATATAGGGTGGAACCAGGCGATGCCCTACTTTCAAAGCAAGAAAGTGCGACAAGCGATGACCATGGCGATCGATCGGAATCGAATCATTCAACAGTATCTCAATGGGATGGGAATACAGATCACGGGACCCTTCTCGCAAAATTCCTCTGCATACGACCAAACCATTGTTCCCTGGTCATTTAACCTACAGAGAGCCCGGAAGTTGCTTGAGGAAGAGGGTTGGTACGACAGTGATGGTGATGGGATTATTGACAAAGAAATCAACGGAAAGAGGGTTCCCTTTGAGTTTTCCCTGACCTACTACGTGAGAAATCCCACAACGAAAGCGATTTGCGAGTACGTTGCCACAGCATTAAAAGAACTTCGCATCAAGTGTCACCTTCATGGTGTCGATATTGCCGATCTTTCTGCCGCGTTTGATGAGAAAAGTTTTGACGCCCTTTGTCTAGGGTGGGCGTTGGGTACTCCTCCGGAAGATCCACGACAACTTTGGCATTCCGCAGGGGCCAAGGAGAAGGGGTCTTCGAATTCTGTCGGGTTCAGCAATGCTGAAGCTGACGTAATCATTGAGAAGCTAACTTTTGAAGGGAATCCAGAAAAACGTAGAGAGCTCTATCACAGGTTTCATGCCATCATCCATGAAGAGCAGCCTTACACGTTTCTTTATACACCAAAGACTGCCTTGCTCTACCGGAGATACCTTCAAAACGTATTTATTCCCAAAGAAAGACAGGATCTTATTCCTGGTGCTGACATCGCAGAACCGATGAGTTCGATCTTTTGGATTAAGAAGAGCAAATAATGCTGAATTACATCATACGACGATTGTTTCTCCTTCCGATTACACTATTTTTTATCATTCTCGTGAACTTCACCATCATCAACCTTGCTCCCGGGGATTCCACAACGATTACAGAAATCTCTCAGGAAGGGTTGGCCAGCCGGGAGGAGGAGCGTTCGGTGGCGTTTGGCACTGACGATCGCTACCTCCAGTTTCGCGAACACTATGGGCTGACACTTCCGGTTCTCATCAACCTATGGCCCTTTACCTCACAAGACAGTGTGAATACAACCCTTTGGCAGTTGACCCACCGAAAAGAAAGTTCTGAAGATCTTGAAGAGATGTTCTTTAAAGAATACGACAGGCTGCGGATCACTTTTGGCGACAAATCGAAATTCATCATGCCACAGCTTTTAACGGTGATTGAAAATTCGACGCAGGACGACAACATCCGATGGATGGCGACGCGCTTTTTTGTTCGAGGGGGTACGCGGCAAGCGCACCTAGGGCCGAGATTGACCGAAGAGCAAAAGAAGTATAACAGAAAAATTGCTCGAGATAATAATTTCCTAAATGCTTTCATCATGCGAAGAACAGAATCGTATGAAGACATCGATGCCAATGCGAAAAAGCTGAGAGAGTGGTATGAGAAAAACAAAAGCTTCTACTCCTTTGAGCCGAACTTTGGAACGAAACTTCTCCAGCTTTTTGAAACACGGTTTTTTCGCTATATGAGACGCGTTCTCACTCTTGACTTTGGAACATTGCGCAATGACAGCACCAAAACTGTGATTAACGAAGTCACAAAACGGTTTAAATATTCCCTGACGCTCGCCATCATTCCATTATTGATCACATTTTTTTTCAGTCAGTTTTTTGGTTTCATCATGGCCTATCGGCAAAACCGATGGCAGGACCTCTCTCTCAATGTTGTTTTCCTTGTTTTATATGCCATTCCCGTCTTCGTTGTTGCCCCGTTTCTGATTGAAAATGTCGCCCTTAACAGATACTTTCCTTTCACAGATGTCCCTATCCCCATTAGTGGCTTTACAAGTCCTGAGTCGATCTACTCTCAGATGAACACCAAAGAGCGCCTTTTCGATGTCATCCAACACATCTTTCTCCCCCTTGTAGCTATTATGTATGGAAGCCTTGCAGCAACAGCGCGCTTGTCCCGAACGGCTGTGCTGGAAGTGCTTCGACAAGATTACGTGAGAACCGCTCGAGCGAAAGGGGTCTCTCAACCTAACATCCTGTTTAAGCATGTGGGGAGGAATGCGGCCATTACCATCGTGACCTCCATAGCAGGATCTTTGGGAATTGTTCTTGGAGGGTCTTTGATTGTGGAAACCCTCTTTGAAATCAATGGTTTTGGGAAGTTTTTTTATGATGCTGTAATCAACAGAGATTATAACGTGATCATGTTCTCTGCACTTGCAGGATCGTTTTTAACCCTTCTTGGGTACCTAATGGCAGATATTGCGTATACTTTGCTTGATCCACGTGTAACTTTGGAATAATGATGCAAAACGAACATTTCAGCTATTGGAAAAAAATTTGGAACCAGTTTATCTCTCATCGCCTCGGCGTTGCAGCATTAGCCGTTGTCGTTCTCTTTCTTCTGGTTGGTATCTATGCACCATTCCTAGCTTCGAGCAAACCTCTTTTTGTGAAGTACGATGGTGAAAAGTACTTCCCCCTTTTTCGCTACCTTTTCTACACAGGATTTTTTACAAAGCGGCTCGATATCTTCTTCAACCTGCTCATATTTATATTTCCTTTCATTCTCTTCGTACTCGTTCTTTGTAGGGGACAACCACATACAAAAAAAACACTTATCGGAGCAATTGTAGTCATACAACTTGGTCTCTTTATCTATTTTGCCTACAAAACCCCTCGAGATCCAGCTTCCGACCCTGTTTTGACACAAAAAAGACAAGAAGCTTTGCAGCAGCTGCGACAACAAGGAGAAAGTCCGGACTGGAATTTTGACCTACAGTATATGACGTCCTATGCCAAGCTGAATCTTATCCTTCGCTATCGCCATCAGCGTGCCAACGACGAAAGGCTGCAAAGCTATGCTCCAAACGAAAAGGATTTGCCAACCCTTTGGCAAGTGGAAAAAAAGAACGAACAAGAACGCATCCAAAGGTATGAAAGAACCATTGAGCGCTTTGACAAGGGGGCGCTTACTGACGAAACAGCCTACCACGAGATGCAACACTCCCTAAAATACCTTTTGGACCGTAGACAGTGGTTAGAGGTGGAAAATCAGAAAATCACCTTCGAGGTGATGTCTCTGATGCGACCCTATCATTGGGAGGATGATGCCGGTGGGGAGCAGAGCATGAACCTCATTCTGCCATGGTGGGAGCTGACACGTATCAACAGAAAAGACCTTGTGTCTGCGTTGATATTCGGAGTACGCATCTCCCTGGTGGTAGGGATTATGGCCGTTTCTCTAGCTTTATGCATCGGCATTCCGATTGGTTGCTTCGCAGGGTATTACGGAGGAAAGTTTGACATTTTTGTCAGCCGCATGTTGGAGATCTGGGAGTCGATGCCTACGTTTTTTATGTTACTGCTCGTTGTTGCTATGACCCAAAGCAAGTCGATCTTTATTGTCATCGCCGTGGTGGGAATATTTGGATGGACAGGATTCAGCCGGTACATTCGAGGGGAGTTTTTCAAGCAACGGAATCTTCCCTATGTCGAAGCATGCCATGCTCTAGGTTTTCGCGATTCCCATATCATGTTTTCCCATATTCTTCCCAATGCTATCCCTCCAGTGCTCACGCTGCTTCCATTTGCCATCATGGGAGCAATCACAAGCGAAGCAGGTCTTTCCTTTTTGGGCCTCGGGGAAGAGGGGTCCTGCTCTTGGGGGGTTCTTATGGATGAAGGGCGTACCGCCTTTCCCGGTGAAAGCTACCTCCTCTGGCCCCCAGCGATCCTCTTAACTCTTCTTCTCGTAGCGATAGCCCTTGTTGGTGATGCCCTGCGCGACGCTCTCGACCCCAAGATGCAACTCTGATTTTCGGATTTTTAACCACAGATTCACACAGATAAACACAGATTCCTCTACCAAATACTGCGAAACCAAATGTTTTACATAAATGTCGCCTATGTGTTACAATTAGGGTATGGAAGAAGAAATCACCCTTGAGTATTACGAGACCGATAATGGCAAATGCCCTTATCTGGAGTGGCAAAACGGGCTAACACAAAAAATTAGAGGTTTAGTAACTGTGAGGCTTACGCGGGTACGTCTTGGAAATTTTGGTGATTATAAAGCAATCGAAGGTGAAAAAGGACTCTTTGAATTGCGAATTCATATGAGTCCAGGATTTCGCATCTATTTCGGAAAAAGAGGAAAGAGGGTTGTGATTCTTCTTTGTGGTGGTGATAAAGGCAGTCAAAAGAGAGACATT
>JAAKFP010000109.1 GCA_011065005.1 Chlamydiota bacterium
ATCATCTTCACTTGCTTTGTTGCAAATCTTTGGAAACTAATAAGTTGACTGCAGATTTGCGCCTCGCAACTGAAGAGCTATAACAGCCTAAATGTAAAGGTTATTTCTTCTAGCCTCCTTAGTAAAGTTTTCGAGATCGAATGCTTAGTCTGGGCGGAAAAGATCACTTAATTTTTAAAAGAATTTTCAAGACAGATCACTAGGTATATGCACAATTCGGGTTGCTTCATCCACAGTGGTGAGCTCTTCGATATCTTGTTCCGTTCCCGCTCCTAGCTCTTTAAATTTTCGCGCTGTAACGAGCACTCGCCCTTCCAAGGATCCAACGGCATTGTTATAGGCAGAAACGGAACGGTCAAGGCCTTTACGAATCTCATCGAAATGGTCTGAAAGAACCCTAACCCTGTCATATAATTTCCGCCCAAGCTGGCAGATATGTTGTGCATTTTCAGCGATCTGCTCCTGCCGCCAGCCATACGCCACAGATCGTAATAGCGCAATCAGTGTCGTTGGGGTGGACAGAATCACCCGTTGATCGACGCCATATTCGATAAGGCTGGGATCGTGCTCCAAGGCGGAACTAAAAAAGGCTTCTCCAGGAAGGAAGAGAACCACAAATTCCGGAGCAGATGGAAACTGATCCCAATATGCTTTTGTAGCGAGCTGAGTGATTTGGGTTCTTACCTGCCGAGCATGCTCTTTGAGCTTACCTACCCGCTCCTCCTCACTGCTGACCTCTAAAGCTTCAAGGTAAGCTTGAAGAGAAACTTTGGAGTCGACAACGATCTGTTTACCGTTGGGCAGCTTAATAATGAGGTCTGGACGTAGTCGTCCCTCTTCTGTCTTCACCGATTCCTGTTGCACAAAATCACAATACTCGACCATGCCAGCCATTTCCACGACACGCTTCAGCTGTATCTCCCCCCACCTACCACGAACATTGGGCATCCGCAGCGCTTTTACCAAATTGGAGGTTTCACTTTGTAACCTTGTTTGGGTTGTCGCAAGCGATTTGACCTGCTCACTGAGGCTAACATACGCTGTGGTTCGCACATTTTCCATCTCACGAATCTTTTCCGAGACCTTTTCCAAAGATTCTTTGATGGGATTGACAAGCCCTTTGATCGCATCCTGCCGTAGGTTGAGTTCGCCCTTGGCACTCTCTTGCAGTTTTTCGAATTTTGCCGCCGCCAAATCTAAGAATGACCGGGAATTGCTTTTAAAAATATCGGAAGAGAGCGCTTTGAAAGAATCCGTTAACGATTTCTGGGCATCGTTTATTAAGGACAGTTTTTGCTCAGAACTCTTTCGTTCATGCTCCAACCTGGTTTCAGCCTTAGCAACCTTTTCACGGAGCTCAATATTTTCCCGCTGCAACATCCCGAGTTGTTCTTCTCTCTCTTTTACTAAAGAGTCCAAGCGATCACGCTCTCTGCCGTGTTGACGAACAAACAGCCAAACTATGACCACAATGACCAAACCAACGAGAGCATATTCTATGATATGTGCATATTCAGCAATTTGAGCGTATTCCATGACTGTCCTCCTGCATCGTGTTCGTAAGCGTTTAGACAATGATGTCAACTATAAGAATAAAACTAAACGCAAAGGCGCTAAAAAGAACATTCTAAATTTCTTTGCGTCTTGGCGTCTTTTGCTTCTTTGCGTTGAAAATCCCAGCTTAAGCTGATACCATTGGGTGAACGATTACGCCAATTCTTCATTCACGATGTGTATATCATCCTCAACCGTTATCTGTCGAGGAAGATGAAAAAAAATAATAAACGAGAATATCCCCACTCTGCTATAAACCCTTCCTATGATGGAAACATTGCAAAAAAACAAAAGTTGGCTCCTCCCTATTCTGTGCATGGCGATTCTTACGCCATTTACTCCATATCTCGATATGGCCATTGCCCGCTACTTTTACGAAAAAGGAAATGGGGTCGAACACTTTTCTACACTTCCAATCTACGACTTCTTCTATGTGTATGCTCTTATTCCAGGTCAGATCACAATCATTCTATCAACTGCTGCACTGCTTCTTTCTTATATCGTTCCCAGATGTCGCCCCTGGAGGAATCATGCAATGTTCCTCGTCCTAACCCTCGCCGTGGGCTCCGGGTTCGTCTGCCATGTACTGCTCAAAGACCACTGGGGCCGCCCCCGCCCAAGACAAGTGATCGAATTTGGTGGACAGCAGGAGTTCCGACCCTATTACAAACCAAACTTTTTCCATCAACCCGAGACCTCCAAATCGTTCCCTTCCGGCCACGCCACAATGGGATTCTACTTCTTTACTTTTATTCTGTTGGGGAAACGTTTTCACAACAAAGCCCTATTCTATGCAGGGCTTGTTCTAACTCTCACACTAGGATTCGCCCTAGGACTCACGCGCATGGCACAGGGAGGCCACTTCCTTTCCGATGTTTTGATGGCAACACTCATCATGTGGCTCTCTGCGATTACCTTTGATTGGATCATATATGAGGAAAACAAATGAAAGGACTTACCAAACGTCAGATGGAAATTCTCGGCTTTATCCAAGAATTTATCGACACGCACAACTATTCTCCCAGCTACAGAGAAATCATGCATCACTTCCAGTTCTCCTCTATTGGTTCTGTATCAAAGCACATTAACGTACTCAAACGTAAAGGGGCCCTCATCGGTGAAAAGCAGTGCAGCCGCTCCCTTCAACCCACTGAGTCGAAAGATGGGAATACAAAAAAAATAGAGATCGAACTCCCTTTCATTGGTCACATCTCTACACATACTTTTATTGAAACGTTTCCTCAAGCGCAAACCCTGGTAGTTCCAGCTTTTCTACTCCAAGCTCCCGAGAAAACCTACGCTATTAGAGCTCGCGATAACAGCTTTAACGACGAAATGATCAGAGATGGCGACCTGCTTCTCGTAGAAGCACGGAGCACCGCCCTGGACGGAGAGACGATCATTGCAACTGCCCTAGAACACAGCACACTGATTAAAAAATACCACCCCGAAGGGAACCATGTAAGACTCACCAGTCATTCTCAACATTTAGAACCCTTACTTCTCCGTAATGAAGACCTCAATATACAAGGAGTTGTCGTTGGGCTGTTAAGGCTATTCCATTAGAGATGAACATTTACCTCGATTCTAACCAAGGTTTTTTTTATGTCACTTCCAATCACACTAAGAAGATTCTTACTGCCCTCTGTGGTGAATTATACAACGCCGTGGAGTTAGTCGACCCAATCAAAGTCATCGGGTTCCGGCTCATAATCCTCTAAAGTTTTAGATTTCTTACCGGAGATGATTCTAATCATCGATAGCACCAAAGCCACTGTAATATAAAACCACGAAATTGTACAAAAAACCACAGCAAAGTGATGAAGGATCCCATAGAAGATAAGAACCGCGATAATTACAGTGAGAAAAACCAATCGAAACGACCCCACACGCAGCCTAAGGGTTTTCAGATTTGGAAACTTCAAACGGCAAACCATCAAATACCCTAGAAAGATCATCACACCAAACATAGCCCACGTACGCATATCTTCGGATATCGTTACCATGCGACGAAACTCTCCGGATATTAGAAAAAGGTTTACAGAAACAGCGGCCGCAGCGGCCGCAGGAATGGGCAACCCGGTAAAGTTCTTCTTATGGGAAGCGATAAGATCCATATCTCCCTTCGCTAAAAGACTCGCAACATTGTATCGAACGAGGCGGAGAACTCCACAAACTGAATACACCATGACGGAGCTTGTTAACAGGAAAGAGAGCTCAGTCCCAGATTCGATGGAGAATGTTTTTAAAACAATGACAGACGGTCCAACGCCAAAAGTGATCGCATCCGCAAAAGAATCGAAAAAGCCGCCGAAGTCGCTTTCCATTTTAATCGCCCGCGCAATGGCGCCATCGAGGAGATCAGCAAACACTGCCAAAAGCAAAATGAGGGCTGTGTAGGTCAGCACTTGCTGATCCACTTGCCCTAGACCGACCATATTCATCTTAAAAATAACAAATAAACCGCAGGAAAGGCCAAATGCGGTAATTATGTTTGGCAATAAATGTATTTTTTTCATTCTCAAGCACTAGAACTGTTAATAATCAGATAATTATATTTTACCTGATTGGAAATAAAGTCTCAATCTCCTATTATGCCTCTAATCTTTGTTGAGTAATTCACCACAGAGCACTCAAGAGTTCATATCCTCTCTGTGAACTCAGTGGGCTCAGTGGTGATTAACACAATAACAGTCAAGAAATATACAGAAGGAACTCAAAACAGTGACAACATTTGATAAGATAGGACAAAAATATAAGAATTTTGAAGTAAAAAGGGTGGTAGATTTGCCCGAAATCAGGTGCCGGCTGATCGAATTGGAACACGAGCCAACAGGAGCACAAGTGATGCATATCGATAACGACGACCCCGAAAATGTGTTCTGCCTCTCCTTTCAAACAGTTCCCGACAGCTCAAATGGCGTGGCGCACGTTCTTGAACACACAGTGCTGTGTGGTTCGGAGAAGTTCCCTGTCAAAGACCCATTCTTTGCGATGACCCGACGCAGCCTAAACACATTCATGAACGCTTTTACCGGCGCTGATTTCACCTGTTATCCGGCAGCGTCACAAGTCCCAAAAGATTTCTACAACTTACTAGAAGTTTATCTAGACGCCGTTTTCAACCCCAACCTGAAAAAATTGAGCTTCATGCAAGAAGGACATCGATTAGAATTTGAAACTCCAACCGATTCCAGCTCCCCCTTAGAGTATAAAGGCATTGTCTTTAATGAAATGAAAGGGGCGATGTCCACACCGGATAGCAGGATGAACGAAGCAGTAGACGAAGCCCTCTTTCCCGAGATCACCTATGGTTTTAACTCTGGAGGCGATCCCAAGATCATCCCAGAACTAACATACCAGCAGCTATTGGATTTCCATGCAAAATACTACCATCCCAGCCGCTGTCTCTTTTTCTTTTATGGCAACATCCCCTTGGAAAAACACCTGGATTTCATTGAAAAGCATGCCCTCAAAGGGATAGAAAAGAAAGAACCCCTCCCTTTGATTCCCAAACAACCCAAATTTTCAAAACCAAAGAAAAACGTTATAGGCTATCCCTTCGCCGCTGAAGAAGATCCCAATGAGAGGTCTCTCATCACTTTTTCATGGCTAACATGCCACATTTTAGAACAGGAAGAGCTGTTAGCGCTAAGCATCCTTTGCATCGTTCTTTTAAGCACCGACGCCTCCCCACTAAAAAAAGTTCTTTTGAAATCTGGTTTCTGTAAACAAGTCTCAGCACACCTCTCCGACGACATGAGCGAAATCCCCCTCCTCATCACCCTCAGAGGATGCAACGCTGAAAACGTAGAGGTTCTGGAACAGGTCATTTTGAATACTCTCAATGAGATCTACAAGAATGGAGTGCCCGAAGATCTCATAGAAAACGCTATCCATCAAGTTGAATTCCATCGCAGTGAAATCGCTGGCGACAGCTACCCCTACGGCCTCTCATTATTCCTAAGAGCGGGGCTACTGAAACAGCATGGCGGTAAACCCGAAGACATCCTCATGGTTCATTCTCTATGTAATCAACTGCGCAAACGCTTCCGCGAAGATAAGACTTACCTGACATCGTTGATTCAAAAACATCTTCTATTCAATCGCCATTTTGTCTGTGTGGTTGCCAAGCCCGACAAAGAACTCGCCCTAAAAGAAATGGAAGAAGAAAAGAAAACTCTCGAAAAAAAACAGAAAGGCCTAAACGAAAAACAAAAAAATGAAATCGTTGAAAAGACTCAGGAACTTGCCAGGTTTCAGGAAGAACAAGAACATGTGAACCTTGACGTCTTGCCAAAAGTCACCCTCGATGATGTCTCCAAGCACTCCGTCGACTACCCCCTAACCGCCGAAAACGCCGGCAATCTGAAAATCTATCGACATAGCTGTTTCACCAATGGCATCGTCTATGCAAACCTCGTCTTCCCCATTCCTGCGATCGAAGAAAAAGATCTTCCACTACTAAACCTGTTTACGATTTGCATGCCACAGATGGGATGCGGTGGACGCTCCTATGCAGAAAATCTCGAATACATCCAAGCAAACACAGGTGGTGTGGGAACTTCCAAAACCATCAATGTACAAGCACACGACTTCAACACTTTCTACCCCTATTTCAATGTCCAAAGCAAAGCTCTCTACCGCAATGTAGACAAACTTTTCCCTCTCCTCCAAGATATGGTCTCTTCCACAAACTTCACAGACCTCCCCCGCCTCAAAGAGGTGATCGTAAAACATTTTACTGCCCTCGAAAGCACCCTGAATCAATACGCTCTCCGATATGCCATGAACCTCGCCGCCAGCGGCATCAGCATGTCCGCCAGAGTTGGAAACGCATGGGGAGGGCTGGAATATTATTATTTTGCAAAAAAAATCGTGGAAAACTTCGACGACCAAGCAAAAAATCTTGTTGAACAGCTGCAAAAGCTACAAAAACAGGTGCTATGTTTGGAAGAACCCCACTTAGTCATCACTTGCGACAATGCGATGTATGACACCCTCAAACAAGAAAAATTCTTTGGACTACAGGAAATCACAACTAAACCATATCAACCCTGGAAATCTACATATTCTCTTCCAGAAGTTCCCTTGCAAGGCCGCATTATTGCTTCCCCCGTAGCATTTACCTCCAAAATCTTTAAAACACTATCATATGCTCACGAAGACACCCCAGCACTCAACGTTGCAGCACACCTCTTTGATAACTTAACACTTCATCCACGCATCAGAGAACAAGGAGGCGCATACGGAGGTGGAGCCGCTAACCACGCCCTAGTTGGAAACTTCGCCTTTTACGCCTATCGCGACCCCAACATTTCTAGCACACTCTCTGCCTTCGAAGAAGCGGTTGAAAAGGTCATCAATGATGACTTCAAAGATTCAGATCTCGGAGAAGCGAAACTCGAAATCATCCAAGGTCTAGACTCCCCAACATCACCCGGAAGCCGCGGGAATGTCGCCTACGGATGGCTACGAGAAGGGAAAACTTTAGAGATGCGTCAAACCTTTCGTGATCGCTTGCTGTCCCTGACACGCAAGGATGTTGTGGACGCCGTAAAGAACCACATCCAAGAACAAGCCGACAGCGGATGTACTGTAGTCTTTGCCGGTAAAGAACTGCTAGAAAAAGAGAACGACGTCCTTATCTCCCAAGGAAAAGAACCCCTCCAAATTCTGAGCGTGTGAAGAAGAATTCAACGCAAAGACGCAAAGACGCAGAAAATAAAAGAGAAAGATATAAAAAACGCGAAGAAACACGAAGATAACGAAGAATGCGCGAAGAATACGCGAAGAAAATTTAGTCCCAGCTCGAAAAAAAAGTCACCTAGCAAGCCTGCCATCTCTTCCTATAAATTTATTCAAATCTAAATTAAACCTTTACCGTTACTTAATATTATTATATTAAAATATATCTATTAATACAGAAAACATATTAACTATATGAGAAGTTGTATTGAAAACCTATTATTTTTAAAACTCTAAATGGTGTGCTAGATGATGTAGAGCGTGGACTGAAAATGATGTAGAGAATGGATGGAGATAGAATAATTAAAATAAATTCTTTGTTGAAAAAGCCGTTTGCACGGCTTAGTCCAAATTATTTTGCTGGCAAACCATTTGGACTAAGGAGGCTAGAAGAAATAACCTTTACATTTAGGCTGTTATAGCTCTTCAGTTGCGAGGCGCAAATCTGCAGTCAACTTATTAGTTTCCAAAGATTTGCAACAAAGCAAGTGAAGATGA
>JAAKFP010000011.1 GCA_011065005.1 Chlamydiota bacterium
GGCATCTGGAGTAAAAGTCAGGTTTTTTAAGCTAAGCTCGGATTTTGTGGGTTCGCCTTTACTATTTCCATGCATGCTCCAGAGCACAGTCATACTGCCAAGAACTGCTTCCTCTACTGTTGTCTCATCTCCAGGAATGCTAATGAATTTATACTTTTTGATTTGGGTGACCCTGAAGCTACCATCTTCTTCGCTGATAAAAATACTATAGCGTGTGGGATTTTCTTTGCTTTGTCTCAAAATAGGCTTATCATGCTCAAGGGTGAATAATTCAGGAAAATGTTCTCTTAAACAAAAAACGACGGGACTAAAGGCGTTGATAGAAAGGAATTTTAGCAGAGTAGAAAGACCATCATCGGAGATTTTACTATCTTTGCACCCTTCTTCCTTTAATGATTTTAACCACGAGCCGGATAACCTCGAAAGCTGTTTTCTATTATGACTATTCTTTAAGGTGTCAACTAGCCAATCGAGAAAACCTTGCTTTTCATCCTTAGTAGGTGTTTGATCAAGATCAGGAAGTTCCATAGGAATAGAGTTGAGCCTAAAAAAGGCTCTAGAACCTTTTTTCTTCCATAAAGCGCGAAATGAGTCTCGGATATCTTGATTGTTAATCTTGTGGAAGTCCGCGGCAAATTCTTTTCGAAAACGAAATTTTCTACCTTCAATTTCTTTAGTTTTCTTTTCAATTAGAAGAGTGTTTGCCTGCCACTCTGAAATAACTTCAATGAAGTTTGCTTCATCCTGGTAATATTCCAGGATATCTAAAGCTCCCTTGTCACCCACCACTGTTTGTAAGGTCTCTTTTTGGGCGGGGAGGAGTTTTTCATACTCTTTCCAAAATTGCAGTAGATTGTCAAGCCCTTGGAATTGTTTCAAAAAACCATACTTTTCCTTATCGTGATAAAGTTTACATGCCCCATCAATTCTTGCAGGAATTGTCGTTGTTTTTAAAATCTCCGCTTGGAACAATTCCAGGATAGTTGTTAGGGGAGGCATCTTATCTGTTACTGAGAGTTCCTTCAGTAAAGTCGAAAAAAAGTTTGTGATATTCTTTTTAAGAGTTTCGGCATCGGTTTGAGGGGCTGAAAGACACTTACCCTTAAAAAGGAAGGAAAAAGTTGAAGGGGAAGGAGCATCATAGTGTTTATAACGGATATTTGTCTTGCAGATCTTCTTGACAGCACTGGTGATGGGGTCGAATGCCTCCTTTTCTTGTTTTAATAATGATGGTGAACTAGTTGGACTATCATTTAATCTAGTGACTTTACGGGGCATTTTTATACCTCAGGTTAGAAAAACAGTAAAGATTTGTTTTTATTATAAATTATACCTTTTTCATCCGATTTATTCTAGTAGAACCTTGGTTCCCTTTCCTGCACCCACGAAGTGGGTGCTGGAAAATAAGGCAGAAGTCCAAGAAAAAGGCGGTACCCGAAGGTGCCACGATGTAACGACTATACTTTTGCCCCATCCTTATATTCTTCTACTTTTATCTTACTGAAGAGATGAGCGATGATAGGGGCGGCAAAGATCGTTCCCCGAGAGAGGCGGATTTCTCTGTTTTCTTCGTTCAATTCAGTTAATTCTCCGGTGGCAAAATCATGGACAACGGTTTTTAGGTTATCAGCAACGTGGTAAAAATCGTGGGAGGCGACAGCTCCAACTCCTCCAAGAACCACTCCAAAGCCAATTGCGAGAGGGGAACCTGTGGCAATCATGAATATCGATGCAGTTAACAATAGGAGGCCAGCTGCTATGGCAATGACTTTTGCTACTGTGCAGGCAATATTAATTTGTTTTTCATGCCCTTCGATTTCCTTTTTTTCAAGAACTCCATCCGCAAAGCCTTTTTTTAAAACCGAATAGGCCTCAGTAATTGCATTCATCTGTACTCTCCTTTGTTATTTGTTACTTTATAAGACCCCCTTGAAGAGGTTGCATCGGAATTTATGTTTGTTTTGCGGCCTTCTTCCTTGCAATGAGGAAGTCGACGAGCGACCGCGCAAAGATCGTTCCTTGAGAAATATACTTACTTATCGACTTTTCTTTTGCGTTCTTCAATTTGTCTTCACTAATTTTGCCTTGGGCAATTCTGTCAATGAGTTTTATCGTATTGTCAGCTACGCGGTAAAAATCATGCGTTACGATCAGCCCAAGACCTGCTAGGGTTACACCCAAAGCAATGCCGAGAAGGGAATGGGTAGTAATCAATAATAGCGATATGGCAATGATCGAGATTGCGGCGGCAACGGCAAGGATTCTTTCTGTGGAACACGTTTTACGGATATTTTGGCGTTCATTTGGGTCAAGAAGCTCACTTTTCAAACAAACGCCACCCTCAAAGTTTCTGTCCACAAAACCGAGCACGGGTAGAAAGTATTTCGATATAATAGCCAAATCCATCAGAACCTCCTTTTTTTAAGTTATTTCACAGGATCCCATTTGAAGGTATCTCCCGCCTCATCCAAGACAACAGGGTAGATCCAAGGGTCTTCATTCTCACGCATAAGGCGGTCGCAGCCCAAAAGAAACCCTCCCATAAAGCCATATTTTCTCATCGCATCCAAAGTGTATTGCGAGCTGCTTGGCTTGTGGTAGCTGCGAGGGCCATCAGCCGGGGAGATCACCTTTTGGTGAAAACGGATGAGAACCTCAGCAACTGGACCCAACATGGGTGTCCTGCATTTTGTGTCCTCATCATAGTTTTTTTCACTATTTCGCACAAGAGCGGCATCTTTCCCCCAGGGCTCCTCGCCAATTCCAAAAACCGAAACCAAACAGAGCATAAGTACAAGAGTCTTTTTCATTATCAACCTTCTTCCCGTAGGAATGCAATCTGTTCACCCCAGGGTCTGCCAGTAGGGCATCCCCCTAGAGTTTGGGCATTTGGATTCAGCCTGAAGGGCTGGAATTGCAACAGCCCAGGGCAGCGCCCTGGGAGAAGATAAGAGACATAGCAGCCTGTAGGGCTGCCAGAAGGAAAAGGTGTTTTATATACCGTCATAGGGTTTCATCGTATTTGATAAAATAATGTTCTAGTTTGAATCTGGCAGCTCTACAGGCTGCCGGATCTCTTTCAAACCTTTCCCAGGGCGTTGCCCTGGGCTGTTGCACTTCCAGCCCTTCAGGCTGAATCCAAATGCCCAGGGTCGAGGGGTCTGTTCGAAGGACATACCCTGGGCTGTTGCACTTTCAGCCCTTCAGGCTTATATATTAAAACGATGTTTCCAGCATTAAAACTGGAAAAAGTTGTCTTTTGAGCAATAGGTTCTTGCCGAATTCTTGGTAGACATGTTGATTGTACTCTTTGGCAGCAAGTCCCGCTCCGTTGATCCCTCCAAAGTACCACCCAAACTCTAGGCTGGTGGTGATTAAGCCTGCGCCCCAGTTTCCCCTTTCAAAAAAATGATAGGAGGCGGCAATAAAAGCGGCATTCAGAATAAAAGAGGTGATTGCAGATCTTTTCTGGCCGACATAGTAATACCCAGCCCCAGGCAATAGTGCATTCAACGTTTGTGCTTTTCGTGCAGACTTGGAACAACAACAGTACTGGTTGAAAAACTGAGAAAAATCTTCACAGTGGGGATGGCTAGAAGCGAGAGAAGACATGCAGGAAAGATATCCACCATCAATGGCGGAAAAAAGTTGAAGATCTAGAGCTGTTTCGGGGTCTCCTTTTTCCATGAGGGAGAGTATCGCTTCCGCCTTTTCACATTGACCGACTTTCTGGTAGGAATCGTAAAGAATAATCAATAGCTCTCGAAAGGCCGGAAAAGAACTAGGTACAGATGGCAGCTGGCTAAATTCAAAGGTTTCGACAGCATCTTGGTATTTCTTTCCGAGGTAGTAACACTGAACAATAGAAAATTCTGCTTGCAAGCGACGATCATTTTGGTCGAGAGGCATAAGGATGGTCGCACGTTTGAATCCGGTGATGGCTCTGTAAAGGTCGAGCTCCCGAGCAAAAGCGATGGCGATCTTCATCTCTTTTCCCCATTCCTGCTTCAGCTCATTTGGCGAGAGGTTATTAAAAGGGGAAGGCTGTGACTCAAACTGTCGTCTTTGCGGAGAGTAGGATATTTTTGGTTCTAGAATATAGCTGCGTGGATGACAGCTGCTGAGAACAAGCAGGCAACAGATTACAATTCCCACTTTACTGAGGGCGGCGTTACTCACAATCTTCACAACAGGGTCTCTTGATGTTCATAAAATCAAGAGCATGTTCAACTTCGTACTTCCAGCTCTTAGTCTGTCTGTTCTTCTGTTTTAGGTTTTCTTGCTGTTGTCGTGTTAGCGTGCTGAACTCTTCTGCGGTATCTATAATTTGAGGTCTAATGAAAATCATTAAGTTTCTCTTGGTATCTTGAATGGTCTTTGAACTACCTGCCGCACCTATAATGGGAATTCCTCCCAAGCAAGGGAACTGGTTTCTCGATTTTACCTTCGTATCGTCAATCATTCCGCTGATAATAACAAAATGTTTGTCAGGAATATGTACGGTTGTTGTTGTTCGATTTATACTGGTTGTAGGGCCAGGAGAGACATCAGAAATTACTTCCCCTTCAGCGTCTCCCGTACCACCACCACCTCCGCCTCCTGTGGTTCTGCTCACTTCTTGCTGTATTTCTAGGGTGATGATGTCGTTATTTCCAATGAGTGGCGTAACGTTCAAGGTTGTTCCTACATCACGGAATTCAAAGTTGTTGGTGATGATGCTGCCCTCATCATTAGAAACAGCTTGCGTCTGAAAACGGGTATTGATACCAACAAAGATTTCTGCCGTTTTGTTATCTTCAGTGATGATCTTTGGGTTTAGAACGATGTTGGTATTGCTCTGCTGGTGCAGAGCCGTCACCAAAGCTCCCATCGTTGCAAACTGTGTTCCATTGTGAGTAAGACGTTGTCCAATGATTCCAAGATGATACCCTGCTGCGGTGGCTAGCGAAGATGCTTCAGGTACTGCCGAGGAGAGCCCTCCAGTGGCGAGAGCGCCAATCAGCGGGGAGGCCCCTCCAAGAAAGGCTTGTGCTGTTGATGTGCTTCCACCACCTGAGCGTGTGCCCCAAGTCACACCATAGGTTAAGGAGTCGTCAATATCTGTTTCGAGAATGAGCATTTCAATAAAGACCTGCCGCAAGGGGCTGTCAATTTCTTCGATAAGCTCTTTAACTTTTGCAATCGTGGCGTCAGTGCCGGTAAAGACTAATGAATTAGAAGTTTCTATCCATTGTACACTTTGGATTGTGAGTACTAAATCAGTATTGGCCAACTCTTGCAGTTGTAAGCTGTCTCCAATTCTTTGGAGAGCATTGACAATGTCTTCTCCTTTACGAAATTGTAACTTGTGGATGAAAAACTTTGTTCTATCGATGTGCCCTACAGGAAGCTCTTCTCGGATTTTTGCTTCCCTAACCAACCGTATAGGCTGTAGAGGATCACCCTCGGGAATTTGGAATACCCAAGAGCCTTGTACGTCTTGTAGCCATTGACCTCGAGGTGTTTCTTCGGGTAGGAGTTCTTCTTTTCTTCTTTCAAAAGGTGGTTCTTTCCCTTCAGGGAGGAAATACCAGTTCCCTTGTGGGTCTAGTAGCCATTCCCCTCTGGGGGTTTCTTCTGTTGGAACGGCCGGCCGGAAAATCCTTTCACCCTGCGGTGATAGTTCCCAGCGTCCTTCTGGCGCCCTAACCCCTTCTGGTGGTACTTCTCTAGTGGGAGCCTCCCTTAGTCTGAGTTCATCTAAATCATAAATCCGGGTGGTGCCTCGAAGATCATCCAAATGTTGCAGAACAGAGATTGTTCGTTCCACGAGAAAAGGGGAGGAGACAATGAATATACTTCCGGCTGCAGGGTGTGGAACGAAGACCAGGGGTTGATCTTGGGCGATGGGTCCCATAATCTCCTGTGCAAGCTCGATGAGGTTGTCAATAAAGGCGTTTCTGACAACATACTGTCCGATAACATGACCACTTTTTGGTGAATCGATGCTTTTTAGGAGAGTGTCTACTTGTTTTACATTCGTCACTAGATCTGTAAGAATGATGTGTTGTGTTTCTCTTGAAGTTTCGATGAGCGCTTGTGCTGAAAGTAGGGGGCTTATAATGGTAGCCGCTTTTTCGGGATCAAGAGTGTTTAATTTGAAAACTTGTGTGACAAGTTCCGATTCCCTTGGGAATCCAGTCAGTGAGTCATCAACATTTACTCTTGAGATACTCCTCACCTGATCATTTTTGTGGATAATGAAATTATTTCCTTCTTCAATAAGGGATAAATCATGGATGCGCAACTCTTGGATGAGAGCTGTGATCACATTTTCCAAGGTAGTGGGCTCTTCGGAGATGATTGTTACATTGAACTGAAGGTCGCTTTCATCGAAAACAAAGTTCCTATTGGTGATTCTGCTGATGAAGCGAATGTACTCGATAATGCCTACATTGTTGAAGTTGATCAATATCGTTTTGGGTGGTGTCTTAAACTGTCCAGTAGTAGAGAGGGCGCCGTCGGGCCGATCTTCAACTTGGACGACAGTTTCATCAATCGTAGAAGTTGGTGGGTTGGCCTCATTTTCCTGCTTGACGTCGGGCTTTTTTTGCGCAGACTGTTCCTGGATGTTTTCTTCTCCTTCGGCTTGCTGGTCTAGGGTCGCCGGTGCCGTAGCATTGTTTGGAGATGGTAGAGAATATAGCTGACCAGAAGAGGCGTCGTTGTTCGTCTTCGTTTCTTTGACGGCTGGGATGACTGTAGGAATGCTTTTCTTTGCGGTAGATATTCCATCCGTTTGACGTGCTTTTTCTTGTTCTTGAGTTTTTTCCTCTGACAGGTCAAGGTTCCAGTCAATTTCCCATTCAGAATCATCAATCTCGGGAGTATTGGTGTCAATGATAACGGGAGTAGAACTTTTCTGTTTTACGACACTTTCAACAGGAATGACGTCAGTAGGTGAATCTGTATTTTCTTCTCCAAAATTCCAAAGATGCTCTTGGCTTTCAGATGAAGGAATACTTTGAGCGGAACATAGTGCAACTAAGATGCTGAAATAAAAGATCTTGCTAGAAGTTTTTCTTTTCATTGAATATAGGTTCGTTATATGTCACCCATTGGAGTCTGGTTATCCTGTTGGATCGTTCAGAGCCACAATGGGAAGTTGTGTTAAAAATTAACTTTTATACAGCTAGAATTCACCATTCCTAGAGATAAACGAAATTCATTTATCCCAAATATACCTATTTATTTTCCATGAAAAAAACACAGTAGTTTAGAAGGGTTTTGAAGGAAAAATGCCCTAAAACACCTTAAGTCATTGATAATTAGTTCTTTTGATGCTGATGAAAGTGATCGATTTGTCTTGCAGAGCTTCTTTTTCTACAAGACGTGTTTTAAGAAGGATATTATCGGCCTGTTGTTGAGGCGGGATCTTCACATTGTCTTTGAGTACTCTAACAAATTCCTTCTCATCAAGCCGCCATTTTTTCGTTTCTTCAACAGGGAGTTCAAATGAAGAAAATGAGTTCAAAAGGAGAATGTCTCCGACGTTCCATGGTGTGGTAGTTTCTTCGAATTCTGCTTCAGCATCGCTCCCTAATGCTATTTGCTTTGTCGAACAATTTTCTGGTGTGTTTGAACCGCAAGGGAAATACCATAGATTACCATAACCGCAAGTAATGTAGATGTGTAGGTTCTCTTTAGGTTTGAATAGGAGGTAATTCAGGTTGAAAAAGGGTCCTAACTTATCTTTGAACAATAAATTGTTGAGGGAAGTGATGAATTCTTTTGGATTTATCGTCTTTTGATACAGTGCCCTAATCATTCCCCTGAAGTTTGCCGTTGCGATGTAGCTCTCAGCACCCTTTGAGGAGGGGTCACCCATGATCACCCCATAAACGTCATCAGATAGCCGAAAAAACTCATAATACGTTCCGGCGTCGCCTAAATTCTTGAAACTTGAGATTCCAATTTCAAAACCAGGCCATTCCGGTGGCTGTGACGGGGTGAGAGTCATTTGTATTTGTCTAAATTCCTCAGAAAGTTCGCTCAGCTGGTCTCCAAGAATTCGATCTTTTTGCAAATTTGTGGAATTTAAATATCCCGAAACATCGGTGATGAAGTCGACAATATCTTGATAACGCTTTTTAGGATTTGGCTGGAGACATTTATGTAAGATGGATTGAATTCCTTTTGGCATCAGCGATAGATGAACATGGCCGTGACTCAATTTTCCGAGAATTAATTCATAGGCGATGATGCCTAAGGAGTAGATGTCAGAAGGATAAGACACTGCTTCGGGGTTCTTTTTCTGTTCTGGACTCATGTAGATAGGCGTTCCGATCAGTCTTTGTTGACCCGATTCGTCCGGAGAGGGTTTTGTGGTGAGGATTTGAGAGATGCCAAAGTCGATAACTTTAATCGAATCATCTTTGGTGACAAGAATATTTTCCGGTTTCAAATCGCGGTGAATCACTCCATGGGTGTGTAGATGGCATAACGCATAAGCAATGTCGATGATGATTCCCAGAGCCCGTTTTAATGACAGGGGATTTTGTATGATGTAATTTCTCAAGGAAACACCCTCGATGTACTCCATGGCGATATACAATCCCCCCTCCCATTCCCCATGCCCGAACATTTTGATGATATTCGGATGATTTGTCATCGAAATGATTTCCGCCTCGTTCAAGAAATGTTGTACAATTTCTGTGTTGGAAAGGTGCTTCTTTGAGAGAACTTTTACGGTGAGAGGTTCTTTGGTTTCGGGGTGGGTGCCAAGGTAGAGATAGCTCATACCTCCTTTGTTTAAAAGTGCTTCAATTTTGTACGGTCCTATTTTTTTTGGCAGCTCGGTGGGAGTCAAACCCTCTTGATCAGACGTGAGATAGGGTTGGGTACGTCTTTTGTAAAAGTCGTTTTTTTTCGGTTCTTTATCCATAAATACTTAATCTTCAATTTTTTACAAAGGCGAAAACACAGAGAAGCAGAGACACAGAGAAAAAAGAGAATTTAATTTTTTTTTAAATTTATTCTCTTTTATCTCTGCGTCTCTGTGTCTCTGCGTTTAGTTTTTCCCCTCTGCACCGTTCCTCTCTCTCTACCCCATTTTGAGGATTCTTACCCCGAGGGTTTCCCCGACTTGGATGAGTTCTCCTTTTCCTACGCGACTGCCATTGATGACCAAGTCTACACTACGCTCAGGGTGCACATCAAGTTCGAGGATGTTTCCAGGTTTGAGGTCCATAAGAGTTTTTACTGTCATTTTGATTCTGCCGACTTCTACAACTACAGGAAGAGGGATTTCGTTTGGGGAGACCATTTTTTTTTCTTTTTCAGGAACAAGACGAGCCTCAGGCTTTACTTCTTCTTCTATTTCTTCCTCTTCTTCTCCTTCCTCTTCTACTTCTTCCTCTTCTACTTCTTCCTCTTCTATTTCTTCTTCCTCTTCTACTTCTTCTTCCTCTTCTACTTCTTCCTCTTCTATTTCTTCCTCTTCTTCTTCGGGTCTATACATGGCTTGGCTTACCTCTTGATATAGGGGATGTTCTAAAATTTTAATGTTTCCATCTTTGATTTTTCCTCTAAAGAGGGGTTGGCCGTTGATCGTTAATATGATTCGACCTTGTTCTCCTCCAGGCTTTAGGGAACATTTGTCTAATAGGAGAAAATCTCCCGATTTAACTTGGGACCATTCCGGTAGGGTTAGGGTGGTCGAGCCGGCTTCAAGGTGTACGGTCACTTCGAGTGTGTCTGCTAGGGGGGTGGTAAATGGAGCCTCTTCAGCTTCTTGAGAGAAATGCTTCCTGATCGATTTGCGCAATTCGGGGGAGAGAAAGAGTCGACCTAGTGCTGTATGATCTCGGTAGGTAAACGAGACATCCATACAGAGCATATCTCCTGTGGGAAGTTCGGCGTTTTGAATCATTTTAGGGGTTAGATTAGCGTCGTAACGGCTCTGTTCGATAGAATGTAGGACCTCCAGGGCAAGAAAGAGGTAAAACCCTTTTTGGTACCCTTTTCCTAAGATATTTGTTGGACTGCCACCATTAAGCAGTAGCAGGGACATCAGCTTTTTGATGTCTTCTTCGGCCATAGCCCAGTAGGTTTTACCTTCTAGGGGGGCTATGGCGAAACATAGTGGGACTAAGGGGTCTCCCATACCAGAAAACAATTCTTCCTGGGTACGCCATTGAAATTCAGAGGGTTGAACCTTTAGATCATGAATTTCAAGGTTTTGTGCCAACTGTGATATGAAATTTTCCCAAGGGAAAGGGGGTGGATATCCGACCAAAGGAATTTCATCCATTTCCACGATTGGAGTAGGGATTTTTTTCAACCATTCATAGGGTGTCGAAGTTGTTGTACTCACAGGTCTCTATCCCTAGTGTTGTTCGTTTTCTCTTTGTCCTTGATCGTCACTATCTTGACGTTCTCTTTCCTCTTCCGATGTTCGTTCCCCTTCAGCTATGTTGAGGGTTTCCGAAAGCGTTGTCGTTGTAACAATATGTACGGTATATCCCTTTTGTTCAAGACCAAACTTTAAAGACTCTTGGTTTTGCTTAAGGTCGAGGATCTGCTTAGCTGCCTGGGTCAAGTTCTCAAAGGTGATATTAAATTCACCTTTAGCTGTATCAAAAGCGGTAACAACGACACTTGAACCCGCAAATAGTGGCGGATGCTTCAAGGTAATTAAGGTGTCCGTTTTACCATCTACTTTAAGGGTGTATAATTTGTCGATAATTTGGTCAATAATTTCTTGCATATTCTGGGCTGCGGATTGTGCCTGTTCGGCCCTTTGAACGCTCGAAGATGATGCTGCGGGGGAGGTAACCATGGGATTGATCGCGGAGAGGTCTGGAGATTCTTGGATAAATTGGGAGGCTGTTTTTCCTTTTCCCGCTGGGGTTGATTGCTTGTCCGTTTTGAGGTGATCAGCAAATTTAGTCATGTCTACTTCTTTTTGTAGAGATGCCAGCTTATCTTTGGAGCCTAGCCCTTTGAATAGGGCGGATAGGGATTCTCGACGAACATCTTCGGAGAGTTCGGAGACAGGGATTTCTTCTTCGACGACATCGGCTGCGACTGCTTCCTTTTCCTGTGCGGAAGCTAGATCGAAAAGGGAAACTTCCCTTTTTTTTGTGGAGGCTTGTGCTGCCTCTAATTGGATGGAGACGTTTTCGTAGCTTTCTTTATCTTTTACGGATTTGTCGCCCTTGACTTTTTCTTTTTCTCCGGGGTGTTCTCTTTGTTCTCTTCTATCTTTTGCGAGGACCTTCTTAAATTCTTTTTTGGGCTTTGCACGTGTGATCTTTTTTGAGCGAAAGCTATCATCCCCTGTTGTAAATTTAATATTAGATGTGTTGTCTACCATAATATATCCCTCCTTTTTAGGAGTTACACAGATGAATAAAGTTTTTGTGTTTTCTCTTTTTTCTCTGCTTCTCTGCGTTTCATCCCTCTTCCCCCTTTTCCCCCTCTTTTCCCTCTTTCTTCTCTATCTCTCTTCCAGCCGTTTGTGGAAGCCAAACATCACCTGACCGATTTCATCCATTTCTTTCTCTTCTTCCCGTTCGAGTTCTCTCTGTTTCTCTTTCAGCCAGTCTTCGCGGTGGGTTTTGAGTTTATCAACCTCTTGACGTTTAAGACGAAGGTCCTCTTTGGCCATCTCCAGGTTTCTTTCGGCAGTGCGGACTTGTTCTTTTTGGTCTTCCACCTTTTTTTCTTCGACTGTAACCCTTTCCTCAACGACTTTAATATAAACTTTCATCTGAATGATTTTAGGACTTGTCGTTCCATGATCCAGTTCGTCTCGTAACTGGTTGAGCTTGTCGAGGCGGTGTTGGATCACTTTGTCCCGTTCTTCTTCGCATTGTCTGAGTTTTTCCTCTTCCTGGGCAAGCTCTTGTTGCTTTTCTTTGACTACCTTTTCAGCAGCTTCAACTCTTCTCTTTTTGATATCCAGCACCCTCTCCAGAGGATATTCGAGGTTCTTAACCATTTTTCTCACTTTGCTCTAAGGATACTTTTCTTGATTGATGCCTACTTGAAGATGGTTCGCAATAGTTGCATGGCTTCATCCCAACTGCATTTCTCTTCGATCCCCTGTTTTAGAAAGTTGTTCACCTTGTCGATATGATCGATGGAAAAATCGCCCGCTTTGTCAGCTCCTCGCTTGTATTCTCCGATCTTTATCAACAATTCGTTTTTCATGTAGTTAGCAAGAACCTCTCTGAGTTTTCCCACTAGGGCGAGATGTTCCTTGGAAACGATACCCTGCATAACACGGCTTACAGATGCTAAAATATCTATAGCGGGGTAGTGGTATTTATGCGCTAGTTCCCTCGAGAGGATAATATGTCCATCCAATATCGAGCGAACTTCATCTGCGACCGGTTCGTTCATGTCGTCGCCAGCCACTAATATGGTGTAAAAGGCTGTGATCGATCCTATGTCGGAGTTTCCACTTCGTTCGAGGAGTTTTGGCAGTATGGAAAAGACCGAAGGCGTGTAACCGGCTCTGGCAGGGGGTTCGCCTGCGGCGAGACCAACTTCCCTGATGGCTCTAGCAAAACGCGTTACAGAGTCTTGCATGAGGATAACGGACTTCCCCTGGTCGCGGAAGTACTCTGCAATAGCGGTTCCAACGTAGGCGGCATTTATTCTCAACTGCGCAGGTTGATCCGACGTTGAAATCACAAGAACCGACTTCTTGAGCCCTTCCGGCCCCAAGTCTTTCTCTATAAAGTCGCGCAGTTCGCGGCCGCGCTCTCCAATGAGGCTGATCACGTTTACGTCGGCGACAGCGTTTCTAGCGATCATTCCCAGCATTGTGGATTTCCCGCCTCCGGCAGCGGCAAAGATGCCCACACGCTGACCAAGTCCGGTGGTTAGACAGGCGTCGATGGCGCGAATCCCTATCGAAATAGGTTCGCTAATCCTTTGCCGTGTTAATGGGTCTGGCGGTGCTTGAATGATGGGATAGGTTTCTGTGAGTTCGAGAGGACCTTTAGTTGATTCATCTAGAGGTTCTCCAAGACCATTGAGGACTCTTCCAAGGAGCTGTGGGCCCACTTTTATGTGCAAAGGCATGTGTGTGGGGATCACTTCTGAAGAGGGGCCTATGCCTGTCATCTCGCCGAGAGGGGACAGGTACACCTCATCTCTTGTGAAACCGACGACTTCGGCGCGAAGGGGTTCTCCTTCTCGTTTTATCAGACAAACTTCACCAATCTTTACTTGGGGGACAATGGCTTTGATTAACATACCAACCGTTTCGGTGATTCGACCGTTTACGGTTGTTAGCTGGACATCTTCCAAACCTTCAAGAATTGTATCGAATTGTTCTCCTATACCCATAAAAAACCTCTTTTTGGGCAAGTTGTACCCTCATTAACACAGCCTCGTGGCGGGTGTGTAAAAGCTGCATTTATACTTGGACGTTCATAATTGTTTTCGTGGACTCGAGCGCTTTATTCAGCATACTTGTGAATAGTTCGATCTCCTGCTGGATGAATGATACTTTAATTTGTATCAACAGCATGTTTGCAGGGGAGAGCTCTTTGTCCATGAGGGCCATGGTCTGAACGTCACTAGCAAGGGTTTCTAGCTGACTCTGAGAGTGTGTTAACAGCCCCAAAAAGCGGTCCATCGGTGCATTTAACGAGGTCGGCTTTTCTGGCGGCTTGTATTCTAAGCCGGCATTATCTAGCGCTATCTTTAAGCTTTCGTCGATATGACCCAGTTTATTTCGCAGGATCGTTTGAACGGAGCCTTTTATCTCAAGGTTTGGCGTTTCGAGTTTGTTTTTGAGCGTGTCGATTTGCGCGATCACGTCCTCAGCTTGGTTTGCAAGCTCTTGTGGCGAGGATCTCGTAAAGTTATTCACTTTCTGGTTGAGATCGCGAACTTCATCGAAAAGATTGTTTGCGGTTTTGGCCGTTTTGTCTTTATGCTCAGTGCTTACAGCTTCCGTTTTCACACTTCTCTGCCGCATTAAGGCCTCAAAATGGTCCTTATTAGGTTCCTGTAGTGGAATCTGCGGCTTCAGCTTCTTGCCGAGTTGTTTAATTTTCTCAATTTTATTTATTGCCATGATGTCAACTTCCCCAGGTTATTAGGATTATTTCCATGGATATTACAAGCTAGGGATTTGCTATTTTACTTTTTCTTTTCCTTCGCCGGTGCTTGAAAGAAGGGGGATTTGGCTTTCTTAAGGTCTTTTTCTGCCCATTCCAAAGAAATCTCACCTAAGCTTTTGATGGTAGAATCATCGCTTTTCTCCATCGCTTCTTTGATGATTTTCTCCCCTTTTTTCCGCTTCGGCTTGGAAAGCAAATAACTAATTCCCAAAAACGTTTGTGCTAAGTAGTTGTCCGACTCTTTTTTCGTTATCTCTTCGAAAATGTGGGTCGCTTCCTTAACATTCAATTGGTTTAGAGCTATATATCCCAAACCTATTTGCGGTGCAGTATGATCTGGACTGATCATTTGCGCTGCAATAAAAATTCGGCTTGAGCTTATCGCATCCAACTGTTTTACTGCGACGAATCCCGCTTCAATCAAGAGGGAAAAGTCTTCTTTGAGTTCTGCAATCTTTTCTTCGACGCTCATCCTTTTTCTATCCTTGTTTCGCTGTTAATATTCGCGATCCTTCGTTATTGTCGATTCTTTATTTCCCCTTCAGGCCTCCTGCCTGAAAGAGCTTTGCTAAGCTTGCATTTCCTTTATTAAGACAGACGCCATCGTCTGTCACTTTATACGTCGCAGGGCAGGCTTTCTTGTCTGTCGCTGGGTAGTCACAGGCAAAAAACCTGCCCTACGACCCATCTAAACCACTCTCTGATCAATTATCCTTTGACGTTCCTAGCCATCGATGAGATTGCTGTGTTAGTGGCAGTCACAACCGATGTGGACATCTCAGATAATTGCGATAGGTGGTTCATCATCATTTGCATTTCAAACATATCGCCGATGCTTATAGCGCTACGTCTTGATTGTATATCAAGCAATTTTTGTTTTGCGCTTAATGTGGCGGTATTTACAAGGCTAAAAAGTGCTTGAACACTAAAGCCACTTTGTACATTTCCTCCACCAAACTCATCAACATTTGTTAATGGTGTAAAAGACATAACTTATCCTCCTAAATATATTTCTGTTCTCATTATTCAGAGAATAAGCTTGACTAGGGATTCGTACTAGAAATTTCATTTCCTGAGGCTGCGCCAATGTTAGGCCGCCGCTTTTCTGAATCTCCTCAATACTTATTATAGTTTTTGTGTAAGCGTTTCAGTGGGACTGCGTTTCGGCTAGTGGTTCACTATTCGGCACATTCACTTGGATTGTGCATCTACCGAAACGCAACCCTACTGAAGCGCTTACACGGAAATTTTCCTCCCTATTTGGGGCTCACTCTTGACATCACTTTTAACAAAGAGGTGTAACCATGGAGAATGAGTCCAAATCGTTCGAATTCTTTCTTATTTCCTCCATCTCTCAGGATTTTTTTAATGTCCTGAATTCTCTTTTCGACTTTATCTTTAAGCTCTTTGTGTTTCTTTGGGTCTTTCAGCTCTTTTTCCAGTTCGAAGACAAACTCTTCACCCTTCTTTTTTTTCCCTTCGAGTCCAAACATTAAATACCTCTTCCTAGGTTCTTATCTTTCCTCTATTATTATTTTAGCATAATCTCATTATTTTCGCAAGTTTCAGCAAATAAAAGGGATAAATTGCCTGTTTTACATAGAGCTACTCTCGTTTTTAGTGGTTTAGGCGGTTTTTTTTTAACCGCAGATGCACACAGATAAACACAGATGAATTTTTATCCTAGAAAACGCAGTTGAAAATGATCTAATAAGTGCAAAATTTTGGTTCATAACCACTTACAATGGAGGGTCACATTCCCATACGGTGAAGGGGCCCTCCATTGTAAGCGGTTGTGGGCCAAAAGATTGTGCTTAGAGATCATTTTCAACTGCGTTTTCTAGGTTAATATTGATAGCCTTTTTTTTTCTAAACTTTGAGAATAAAGAAGGGTGAATTATTAGGCGCGGTAGCGCCAAAAGGTGCAAGCCCCTTGTGAAGCGTTAGCGGAACGGGGGGGTAAGTGTCAAAAAAACATACAGCTGCGGGAGCAGCGCAAGAAACACATTTCTATGACATATTCTTATGTAGAACTGCAAGGACAAGTCCCCGTATTCCCAAACTCCGTTGAAATTTCTATCCTTCAGGTTTTAGGAAACAGTTTTTCCACTGCAAGCGCTTGCAACGAAGGAGTTGTACAAGGAACGATCATGAATCCACGGTACCGTTGCGTTTCCTAAGGCCTGCAAAGCGGACATCATCACAGGATGATGTCGTTTTTTCTTTAGCTGTACAACCGCTTGCTCCTCATTGAGATTCAC
>JAAKFP010000110.1 GCA_011065005.1 Chlamydiota bacterium
GCCTTGAAGAGCATATGGATCTGTTGGAAAGACTCCAAGGTGAAGTGGTGGTCCTGTCGGAATGTTCATGGGCTGTGCATCAGGAGAGGGAGACTCCCCTTTCACAAAGACCTACGGTAGAGGATGAGAAGGAGTGGAGTCGTTTGTGTGATGGATTGGAGCAGATGGCTCAAAGGGTACGAGAGAGAGGGTTTGTCAGTGCCTACCACCACCATATGGGAACGGTGATTCAGACGAAAGAAGATATCGACAAGTTGATGCAGCAAACAAGGACACTGGGGCTGTTGTTAGATACAGGACACTTGGCTTATGCTGAAGCAGATCCGTTGGGTGTTTTGCGAGAACATATTTCTCGAGTCACACATGTTCATTGCAAATCGGTTCGTCCTTCTGTGCTTCGCCAAAAATTGAAGGAGGACAGCAGCTTTTTTTCTGCTGTGGTCGATGGTGTTTTCACGGTTCCTGGCGATAAAGAGCAGCCTTCTTCAGAAGAAGCGATCGATTTTGCACAGGTGATTAAAACGCTTGTTGCCGCTGATTATTCAGGTTGGGTTGTTATGGAGGCGGAGCAGGACCCTAGTAAAGCGGATCCCTTTACGTATGCTCAGCTGGGGTACGAGACACTGCATTCATTGTTGACCCAAAGGGAGTTTCAAACAACCCACTTCTGAGCAGCAATAAATTTGGGAGTACGGTGACAAGTCCCCGTACTCCCAAACTCTTCGCGATCTTATGAAGCGTCTAGTGCGGCCTCTACCTCATCCAGAATACCATTCAACCTTCCGAAAATCTCGGGCTTGGCTGCAGTGTAAGATGCTCCTGGGACACGTGTCCTAGGATTTGTCTCCATGCGAATGGCTTTGAAACCTGCGATCTCAGCCCCTCTACAGTTTTCCTCCGCGTCATCAATCAAGTATACGTTATCCTCCGTAACTCCCTGATCTCTGTACGTGCGTTTGAAATCCATAAGCATCGATAAAAACTTAGGTTTAGGTCTTTCCCTTATATCTTCCACGCCGAGTCGAAACCTGTTCTCAAAACCATCTAACTGGAACCCATCTCCGTACCAACTCTTCAATATGGGCAAGACCGCATCCTGCGTATAGCTTGCATTGGTCAAGACGCGCACATAGACGGCTTTCTCTTGTGCCCTGTGGTTAATAGCGCTGATTCTCTGGAATATCGCTCGAAACTCCGGTAAAGCAAACGCTGAGACCTTCTCAGCCCCACGTTCACTGCCAGAAACGGTTCTCTCTAGCACAGCCCTATTCACCACGCCCGGTCCGCTAACGCTTACGTCTGGTTCTGCGCTCTGGGAAGTCGGTAGCGGACTATACGGCGTAAGTTGTACAGCTGCGAGGGTTTCATCGAAATCAAAGTAAAGTACTTTTCTAGCTGCTGGGTTTGTCATCTATTCTTCTCCTTTTATTAGTTTTTTTAAGCAACTCCTATAGCGTCGTTTACTAACTACACTAAAACATATAAACACACTAACATCAATATGTTAAGAAAATATAAAGATTGAGTAAAAATTCCGTAAAACTAGAGGGCATACCATGTTTCAGCCCTATGTGCTTTTTGAAGATAAGTTGACTTTTTTGAAAAAGTCAATAAGTCACGTCTGAACCCCTCGCAAGTAATGTACAAAAGAAAACCCTTACTCTAGACGAAAACATGTTTATGGTTAGCAATAAATTTGGGAGTACGGGGACTTGTCACCGTTTTGTTATCCATCGACTTGTCGATGGAATTCGAGGGCAACGTGCATCCACCACATTCTTTTGGTGTAATGTGTGATGGAAAAAACTCACATACCCAGAACATTGTTACCGACAAGTCGGCGACTATCAAAACGGTGACAAGTCCCCGTACTCCCAAACTCTTCGCGATCTTTACGTAAAATTTTTGCAAGGTCCGGGGCCTGACATTCTGACATTTTTACAGTAGTTCCTGCAGGAGACAAGCAAAGGTAGCTTCATTAAAATGCATCATAAATCTTCCCCTTCTTCCATAACATGTGCGTTGTCAATAGGTTCATGAGAATACCAGTCCTTATATGGCAGCGGCCTAAGAGGTTCATGAGAATACCAGTCCTCGCGTGATAGCAGCATCTTTTCTTTTCTAAGAACTTCTATTCTATGGGATACCTTTTGCGAAGTGCCATATTTTTTTAAGATCATAAGATGAATCAATTCAGGATAACCCTTCCCTTCTGAATAGGTGTAGGAAGCTTCCAAATCCTTCTCATAATCCCTTGCCACATTTTCTTTTTGCTCTGGCGAAAGCTTTAGATCGTATGTTGGCAAGTATTACCCATTGGAAATAATAGTATTGATCTCACTAGCTAGCCTGTCTATTTCTAATTTTTGTTTTTGGAAAGATTTTGAAGTCAACATTCTCTTCGTGAGTGCAGAATAAGAACGTCTGTCTGGTCCAGGGGGATCTTCGCAATCACCAGGACCCCAATGACCATCAATAAGAATGTCGAAAAAAGAAGGGCGGCGATCAACATAGAAAAAGCAGGAGTAAGGTGAGGTCTCGAGCTGACCCTTCATATTTTCGAAGGTTATTTTGACTGCCTCATCTACCTTGCGGGTTTGGGCGCCGCATGTAAAAAGATCTTTTATCCAGAACCAAGCTTTTCCCCACCACCAAAAAATGCCTTCGATACGTCCTTTACTGCCTGCCCTAATGCCATATACGTCGCTATGCGGTGAGAGACATTTGTAAATTTCAGTACAATTATCATGTATAGTCTTTTCATCTAACTTTATCATATTCAAAACCTCAAAACACTCATTATTAGCATCTTAACACATTTGCTAATATATGGCCATATTTTTCAGAGGATAGAGATGAGCTACAGAATCCACCGGATTAATAAGAAAAATGGTATCACATACACAGGGCAGACGTGACTAGTTGGCTTTTTTTAACCCCATAGGTCAACAAGTCACGACCCCTCACACCGCCAAAAATTGGGTTGAGAAGCTCCTCTCCAAGGAAAATTCCGATGACAGCACATCCTAAAAGGGTGAATATGGCCTGGGGCAAAAAAATCTTTGGAGTGCGCGGAGCAATCCGCGCTTTTCGATGTGTAAGGATCTCTTTTGGCTCCGTAGTTTTTGGCCTGTGAATGCTTTCTAAGAGGTTTTTTTTGTAGAAGGGTTTTCTGCGAGATTGCTTACAAAAAAGGCCTCTCCGGATCGCAAAGCGCGGATTGCTCCGCGCACTCCAAAGGCTTCGCGCTATCCTAAAAAACTCTCGATACAGCGTACGTTGGTTTCGGGTCTCAGGGTACAGGAATAGTAACAGGTTGTCCTTTTTCTAGGGAGCTGTTGGCTGCTTCGGCGATGACCAATGCTTGTCGGCCATCTTTCCCGGAAACTTCGGGTTCTTTTCCCTTGAGAACGACCTCTTCGAAAAAGTGGTTGATTTCATGGCGATAAGCATCGTTATACCGTTCTGGAAAGCTAGGGTGGGGGTTGTCGGTCCTTACCCCTTCGCCAAAGGAAAATTCTACACTGGTAGGGGTGACGTTGTTGACGCGCAGCATTCCCTTTGCTCCAAATGCTTCAATCCGTTGGTCATAGCCATAGACACTGCGTCGGCTGTTGTTGATGTGGCAAATGGCTCCACTTTTTGTTTTTAAGGTGATCATTGCGGTGTCGACATCTCCGAACTCTTTGAGTCTGGGATCGACAAGACAGCTTCCTGTGGCATACACCTCTGTGGGTTCTTCCTGAAGAAGCCAACGTGCGATGTCAAAATCGTGAATGGTCATGTCGCGGAACATTCCTCCGGAGGTTTTTAGGTAGGCGATATCGGGAAAAGGTGCATCTCGACTGGATATAGATAGAATTTCCATGGGGCCTATCGTTCCCTCAGAAATTTTGTTTTTTAAGGAGCGAAAGCTCGGGTCAAAACGTCGGTTAAAGGCTACGAAAAGGGGAACCCCACACTCTTCCACAACTTTTAAGCATTGGTCGATCCTTTTGAGGTCTAGGTCTATGGGCTTTTCACAGAAAATAGGTTTGCCAGCTTTTGCTGAGGCGATGATGAGGTCTGCGTGGGTAGCGGTGTTGCTCACGATGACGACGGCGTTGACATTTGTGTCGCTTAGAGCTTCCTCAGTGTTTTCGTAGATTTTTGCACCATATCGTTTGGCAACTCTTTCTGCGTTTTCCTTGATAGGGTCGACAACGCCATAGAGACGGGCGTGTGGGCTATGGTGTATGTGTTCGGCATGGGACAGGCCCATTCTTCCACAGCCGATAAGGCATGCATTGATCATAAGTAACTCCTTAATCCAATTGACGGATTGTTGTGTTTATCTTCTCACAAGATTTTTCGTCCTGACCAAACCATTTTGTAGTGATCGTTTTGGTTTGGGAGTAAAATCGCACTCCATGTTTGCCATAGGCGCTATGATCGCCGCGGATGGAACCTCGGGAACCTGTAAAGCTGAAGAAGGGTAGTGGAACGGGAATAGGTATGTTAATTCCCACTTGTCCTGCGTCTACAAGATGCTGAAACTGTCGAGCTGTTTTTCCCGATTCGGTAAAGATGGCGGTTCCATTGCCATAGGGGTTGCTGTTGATGAGGGAGAGGGCATCGTCGAGAGAGGTTGCTTCAAAAATGAGGAGAACAGGACCAAAAATCTCTTCTTTATAGATTTGTGTTTGGCGGGAGACATTTGAAAAGAGGGTGGGTCCAACGAAATTTCCGTTTTCGAATCCCGGCACTTCGACATTTCGACCATCTAGAAGTAAGGTCGCACCTTCTTTGACCCCCTGCTCTATGAGCGAGCAGACCCGTTGCTTTGCTTTTGGAGAAATGAGAGGTCCGAGGTCGCTCTCTTCTGAAAGTCCGGATCCTACTTTCATCTGTTTTGCTTTTTTTATGAGGTCTGGAATCCATGATTTGGATTCGCCGACAAAAATGACGACAGGCAAGGCCATGCATCTTTGTCCCGATGCTCCAAATGCAGCACCGACGATAGAATTTAAGGTTTTTTCTTTATTCGCGTCGGGCATAACGACGGCGTGGTTTTTCGCTCCAAGCAGCGCCTGTACGCGTTTCCCACTTTGTGTGGCCCGTGCAAAAACGTGGTGCCCCGTTGGTACCGATCCGACAAAGGAGATGGCGCGTATGGAGGGGTGATCGCATAGGGCGTTGACGACGTCGGCGCCGCCGTGGACGACGTTTAGCACTCCTTTTGGCAGGCCTGCTTTCTGAGCAAGTTCGGCGATCCGTACTGGGGTCATGGGTGCTTGTTCGGAGGGTTTTAGTACGAAGGTGTTCCCTGCAGCAATAGCAAGGGGGTACATCCATAGGGGGATCATTGCAGGGAAATTAAAGGGAGTGATGCCGGCGCAGACTCCTAGAGGTTGCTGTAGGCTGTAGGTGTCTATCCCTTTGGAAACATTTTCGACAATTTCACCCATGATCATCGAGGGGATGCTGGCTGCATATTCCACTACTTCCAAGCCACGAAAGATATCCCCTTTTGCATCGAGAAATGTTTTCCCTTGTTCGAGAGTGAGACCTTTCGCAAGTTCGTCGATATTTTCTCTGATCAATGCTTGAAATCGTAAGAAAAAACGGACTCTCTCGGAGGGAGGGACTTCGCGCCAGGAGGTGAACGCTTGCTGTGCTGCCTGAACGGCTTGGTCAACCTCCTTCGATGTACAGAATGGAACTTTGGAGATTAGTTCCTGTGTTGCTGGGTTCGTGTTGTCTTCCCAGTGGTTTGTCGCTGAGTTAGTGAATTCCCCATCGACCAGCATTTTAACTTGGGGGATTGTGGTTTTTTGTTCTTTTTTAGGAGGTGAAAATGTTGTCATAGGGGTAATGCTCTTGCAATTATGGATTGTTAAACAGGAGTTTTCTTTGAGAGGTTGAACTCTTGTGTTTCTCCTGCATGGAGTTCATAGGTTTCGCCGCCGACACCGATCCAGATATTTCTTGCGACACTAAATTTCGTTGTGACTTTGAGTTTTGTTTGCGTCATTTCGATTTCTATCGAGTGCCCTCGGTAGTGAACGTGAAAGCGGAGTCTCTTGAGAGTTTCAGGTAGGCACGGGTTTAGCCATAAGATATCATTCTTGGGCTTGATTCCGGCGTAACACCTTTGTACGATGTCGATAGTTCCTGCCATGGAGCCAAGGTGAATTCCCTCTGCGGTGGTTCCTCCTTGGATATCGGCAATATCGCTTTCAAGGGCATTAACGAAGAGGTCCCACGAGACCAGGCGATCCTCACGGCTGAGCACCCAAGAGTGAACAATGCGGCTGAGGGTTGAGCCGTGAGAGGTTCTCTTGAGGTAATATTCGATATTTTTAGGGATCATCTCTCCGGTAAACTGATAACCTAGCCTCTCGAAGAGCTCTTCGAGTTCTTCGGTTGAGAAGAGATAGAAAAGCATTAATACGTCGGCTTGTTTTGACAACTTATATTGGTTGGGGGAGTCTCCTTCCGCTTCGAGAATTCGATCGAGGCGTTGGATGTCTCCATATTTTTTGCGGTATTCGTCCCAGGGGAACTCTTTGAGTTGATCGTACCCTTCGAATTGGCTGATGATGCCATCATCGTGGAATACTACATGCATCTTATGGCTGATATCTTGCCATTTTTTCACCTCTTTTTCGTTGAGATCAAGCATATTGCAAAGTTCACGGTGATGGTCTTCGGGTAGAATATTTAAGATTTCGAGAGCACGACAGATCACCCATACAGTCATGATGTTTGTGTAGGCGTTGTTATGAAGGCCAGGTTCTTTAGCATCTGGATAGGCATCGTGGTATTCGTCGGGCCCCATGACATGTCGAATCTCATATCGGTCTAGGTCCTCGTTGTAGTTGCAAAGGCTCACTAGAAAACGTGTGATTTCGAGGATCATTTCCGCACCGTAGGAGCGAAGGTAATCCATATCATTCGTGACATCGAAGAAGCGCCAGGCGTTGTAAGCGATGGCGACGTTGACGTGCCGTTGGATGTGCGAATGATCAGGCATCCATCGTCCTGACTTTGGGTTCAGATGAACTTGTTGACTTTCTTCTCTTCCGTCGCTTCCACTTTGCCATGGGAACATTGCTCCTCTAAATCCCGCGTTTTGTGCCGCTCTTCGTGCTTCGCCGAGTCTGCGATATCGGTACTTTAATAGTGACAGCGTAATTTTAGGAATTCGCAGGTTGAGAATGGGAAAGATGAACAACTCATCCCAGAAGATGTGTCCTCGATATGCTTCCCCATGCCATCCTCGGGCAGGGACACCGATATCTAGATCAACGGTATTAAAAGAGACTGTCTGAAGCAAATGAAAAATATGTAAACGGAGTATCAGAAGGGACCGGGTATTTTCAGGGGGTTCTGTTGTTGTTTCAATTTCCATATCAAACTGTCCCCACAAAGTGCTCCATTCCATAGTTTGTGTACGGACGAGTTCCTCGAAATGTGGGGCATTGCACACGGCTTGTTCCGCTGCAAGCCGGGGTTCAGAAATTGCCTTGTCTCGAGAGGTGTACATTGCTACTGTTTTCTGTATGGAGATGCGATCTTTCTCCTTCAAAGAAATGAAATATCGCTGTGCAACATATCCTTCTTCTTCGATAGTCGTAGGTTCTGTAGAAATGAGTTCCTCATTGAGGTAGACTTTGTTTCTTGCTGCTTGAGCGATACGCAATTCCGATTGGTTTGTTTGGACTTTAAGAAACAGATCTTCCGTGTCATTCACTCCC